>NZ_JBFOFP010000005.1:0-240688 GCF_040887305.1 Enterococcus sp. C57
TTATGATTTGACAATTCATCGGATAAATTTGCTGACTTTTGAAAAAACGAACGTTCTTCATTGGACTCATTTGAATAGTCAAAATCAGATAAACTATCGAACAAGCTATTTCCAAATTCACCTTCTGTCTCTGATAAAATTGGGTGTTCCTCTTGGTTTTCTCTTAGATGACTTCCAGTTACTTGCACTTGTTTGCTATTGAAGATATGATTCTCACTACTTGTTGCTTCCTCTAATTTATTTGGTAAAGGAAGTGATGAAGAAAAGTTTTTATTTTGTTGAGGACCGATCCCTTGAAGTTTATCCTGTTGGTTCTCATCAATTAAATGCTCATTCTCTGTTGTATGTATTTGTTTGCTTATTTGTGATAGTTTGGGTGAATATTCTTCTACTTCATGAAGTACATGAGATTTCTTTGGCTTCTTAGGTTTCACACTCGATGTTTTCAAACTATTTTTATCAATTGGGAACGCCGATAGTGAAAACTTTTCTGGGTCCTTATTTTCTTGCATCTTTCTTTTTCTGCTTGAACTGTCATTGAGATTGTATTTTTTTGACTGGCTGTCATGATCAACACTTTTTTGTTTTCTTAATGAAATGACTTTGTCCTCTAAAGACCTTGGCTGAGCAGGATGTACCTGTTCCAGCTCATCTTTTAGAAGAACTTCTGAAATCAGCTCTTGTTGCTTCACTAACTCTTCCCTTTGCTCAAAACTATTTCTATCTAACTGTAAAATTTCATTTTCTGACGATGTTTTATATTGCATCTCTTCCTTCTGTTCTCTTGCTTTCTTTATTTTCATCAAAATGGTTCTCGCTGATCCGTTAAATTTATTAACAAGTTTACTTACCCACAAGTCTCCTGCTAAATATGCTTCGATATTTTGATTATTGCTCTCTTCCTTTTCTTTAGTTGTCTCATTCGTTAAGCTTTGCTGTTGCAGATTTTGCTCTTTTAGACTGTGTGTTACATTTCCAATGGTTCTCTTTGATACTCCAAATCGCTCAGCAAGTCCTGCTATCGATGTATTTTCTGTTTGGTATGCTTCTATAATCCTTTCATTTCTCTTTTTAATTGAATTGTTAGGACCGCCAATTTCATTATTCTTTTCATTCTCATGACAGTCTCCTTGAAATGTTTTAATCGTTTCTTTTCTCACAAAGTCAATCTCCTTTAAAGTGATTAAAAATTAATTAGTAAACAACTAGTTCCGCTAGTTAAATCATTGATATAGAAATATGCTGATCTGATTGCTTTTACCACATTTATTCTAACACCCTCTTTCAAAAAGCTTGACTTTCTTTTTTCTTTTTTCAGAAAAAGAGGTTTTGAAAAGACTACAAAAAAAACATCAAAGCTAGCAGTTTTTGCTAACTTTGATGTTTCATCGATCATGTATCAATTCAATTTGTCAAAAAGATGTTTTTAACCTGGCAACTATCGCCAGCATCCATACTTTTTTTGAAACAGTTCGGATAAAATATCCCAATTGCTAAATTAAATATGGATTGGTAAACCTAAAGCGAGTTCAGCAGCATCCATCGTAATTTCACCTAGCGATGGATGTGGATGGATCGTTAACGCAATATCTTCGGCATTCATTCCTGATTCAATGGCTAAAGCAAGCTCAGAAACCATATCACTAGCACCTACACCACCGATTTGCGCTCCAATGATGACATTGTCTTCATTGGTCGTCACTAAACGGATAAAACCTTCTGTTTTTGCAAGCGATAACGCCCGTCCATTTCCTGAAAACGGAAATTTATATGCAGTAGCTTCAATACCAGCTTCTTTTGCTTCTTTGATCGTCATCCCAACAGAAGCTAATTCTGGATCTGTAAAGGCAACCGCAGGCATTGCTTTATAGTCAACTGCTACTTTCTTACCTGAGATAGCTTCTGCAGCAATTTTTGCTTCATAACTTGCTTTATGCGCTAAAGCAGCACCTGGTACGATATCCCCAATTGCAAAAATGTTTGGCACGTTCGTACGCCCTTGTTGATCCACTGGAATCAATCCACGTTCACCGACTTCGACACCCGCTTGTTCTAATCCCATATCGTCAGTATTTGGACGACGGCCAACTGTTACCATAACATAATCTGCTGTCACTGTTTCTTCTTTACCGTCAACAGTATATTTGACTGTCACACTGTCCCCATTATCAACAGCTTCTTTCGCCATTGCATTGGTTACGATTGTCACACCTTTTTTCTTGAAGTCGTCTTCCACTAATTTCACCATATCTTTTTCATAGGTAGGTAAAATTTGAGGAGAACCTTCAAGAATCGTTACCTCAGCACCTAAGTTAGCATAGGCTCCACCTAATTCTGCTCCAATAACTCCGCCACCAATAATGACGAATTTTTTTGGTACTTCTTTTAGAGCTAAGCCGCCTGTTGAGTCAAGTACACGTCCGCCAAACTTGAATCCTGGGATTTCGATCGGACGGGAGCCAGTGGCAATGATTGCGTTATTGAAAGAATACGTTTGAGCAGAATCGGGATGGATCACACGCAATGTATGATCATCGACGAAGAATGCTTCGCCTTCGATTGTTTCTACCTTGTGTTTTTTCAATAAGAAGCCAACACCAGAAGTCAGTGTTTTCACTACTTTATTTTCTTTCCAGTCTTGTGTTTTTGCAAAATCAAGTGTGACATTTTCACTCGTGACACCGAATAAAGTTGAATCAAGAGATTCTTGATAATGATGTCCTGCAGCAATCAGCGCTTTTGAAGGAATACAACCAACGTTTAAACAAACACCACCGATGTATTCTCTTTCAATGATTGCCACTTTTTGTCCCATTTCAGCAGCACGGATGGCAGCAACATAGCCACCAGGTCCCGCACCGATTACAACTGTGTCTAATTCTACAGCAAAATCTCCAACTACCATTTGTTTATCATCCTTCCATCATCAATAACTCAGGATCAGCTAAAAGTCGTTTGATATTGTTCATTGCTTGTTGAGCTGTTGCTCCGTCTACGATACGGTGATCAAAGCTTAAGGAAAGTTTCATCACTCGTCCAACAACGATTTCACCTTCACCATTAACGATCGGTTGTTGTGCAATTGTTCCCACACCTAAAATTGCTACTTCAGGGTAGTTGATTACTGGTGTAAACCAGCCACCACCTACAGAACCAATATTACTGATCGTAATAGTGCCATTTCGCATATCTTCAGCTGCTAATTTACCTTCATGAGCTAGTTTTGCTTTTTCATTGATTTCATCCGCAATCGCAAACATCCCTTTACGGTCTGCATCTTTTACATTTGGTACATACAAGCCATGATCTGTATCAGTTGCGATTCCGATGTTATAGTAATTTTTATAAACGATTTCTTGGTTCGCATCATCAATTGACGCATTCAAAATAGGGAATTTCTTCACAGTAGCAGTTAATGCTTTTACCACGTATGGCAAGAAAGTCAATTTTGTCCCATTCGCAGCTGCCACTTCTTTAAATCTCTTACGATTATCCCAAAGTTTAGAAACCTCTACTTCGTCATGTAAAGTAACATGTGGCGCTGTTTGCTTGCTATTGACCATTGCTTTAGCAATCGCTTTACGTGTCGGTGTCATTGCTACACGTTCTTCCAATTCACCTAAATTAGATTTGAACGCTTTTGCTGGTGCTGCTGGCTTGCTTTCAGCTTTCGCTTCAACCGCTTTTTCTGTCGCAGGTGCAGCTGGTTCAGCTGATGCTGTTTGACTCGCATGCCCACCTGATAGATAGCTTTCAATATCTTCTTTTGTCACACGTCCACCTTTACCAGTTGCAGTGACTTGTGTGATATCCACGTCTTTTTCACGAGCAAATTGTCGAACTGATGGCATAGCCAAAACACGTTTGTTAGGATCAGCTGCCTCAGCTACTGATGCTGAACCAGAAGTTTCTACTTTAGCATCAGTTGATTCAGCTGTTTTTTCTGATGTAGTAGAAGGCGCACTATTATGTCCTGGTGCATCGATTTCTACTAATACATCACCAACAGTTGCAACTGTTCCTTCTGATACCAAGATGTTTTTAACCGTTCCAGTCACTGGTGACGGGATTTCTTCTACCGATTTATCGTTTTGTACTTCTAACAATGTGTCATCTTCATTGATGGTATCGCCTGGTTTCACAAACCATTTAACGATTTCACCTTCTGCGATTCCTTCACCAATATCGGGTAATTTAAATTCAAAGACCCCACCATCGGCACTAGCTTCAGTTGGTTCAGCAGCTGGATGTTCAGGTGTTTGCTCTTTCGCTGCTACTCCAGCATCGCCACTTGTTTCGTTGTCTTCATGTCCTGGTGCATCGATTTCTACCAGTACATCGCCAACATTCGCGACTGTTCCTTCAGGTACGATGACGTTTTTCACTGTCCCAGTAACTGGGGATGGAATTTCTTCTACTGATTTATCATTTTGAACTTCTAATAACGTATCATCCTCATTGATGGTATCGCCTGGCTTGACAAACCATTTGACGATTTCGCCTTCTGCGATTCCTTCACCAATGTCAGGTAATTTAAATTGGTATGCCATGATTTACTTACGTCCCTTCTTATTTCTTAGAATTCTGCAATTTCTTTGACTTTTGCTTCAATATCAGCCGCATTTGGTAACCAGATGTTTTCAGCTTGTCCAAATGGAAAAACAGTATCTGGTGCTGCTACACGTCCAATTGGTGCTTCTAATGAAAGGATCGCACGTTCTGAGATTTCAGCAATCACTTGGGCACTTACACCTGCTTGTCGTTGCGCTTCTTGAACGACTACCACACGACCAGTTTTCTCAACTGATTGAATGATTGTGTCAATATCTAGCGGTGCGACTGTTCTTAGGTCAACGACTTCTACTGAAATATCCTCTTTCGCAAGATTGTCAGCTGCTTTGATCGCTTCACGAACCATTGCGCCATAGGTAATGATTGAAACGTCTGTTCCTTCACGAGTAATTGCCGCTTTGTCCAATGGTACTTCATAAGCTTCATCTGGAACTTCTTCACGGAATGAACGATAAAGTTTCATATGTTCCAAAAATACAACTGGGTCATTGCTGCGGATAGAAGAGATCAATAATCCTTTTGCATCATAAGGATTTGATGGAATGACTACGCGAATTCCTGGAGATTGAGCAATCAATCCTTCTAAGTTATCTGAATGAAGTTCTGGTGTGTGAACCCCACCACCAAATGGTGAACGAATCGTGATCGGTAGATTTCTAGTCCCACCCATTCGATATCTTGTACGTGCCATTTGTGCGACTACTTCATCCATGGCTTCAAAAATAAATCCAAAGAACTGAATTTCAGGTACTGGACGAAAACCTTCTAAAGCTAACCCAAAACTCATACCAGCAATCCCTGATTCAGCTAATGGGGTATCGAAAACGCGTTCTTCGCCAAATTTTTCTTGCAATCCTTCCGTTGCACGGAAAACTCCACCGTTTTTCCCAACATCTTCACCAAAAACGATTACGTTCTCATCATTTTCAAGTTCAAGTGCTAGGGCATCTGTGATTGCTTGAATCATTGTTTTTTGTGCCATGATTATTTCGACTCCTTCGCTTCATAGATTGCAATTTGTTCTTTAATTGATTGTGGTGCCACTTCAAACATATTTTTTAAGAAATCAGAAACTTTTTGTTTTGGAATCTTATCTGCTTCAGCAATCGCTGCTTTGATTTCCTCTTTTGTTTGTTCAATTACTTGTTCTTCTTTTTCTTCTGACCATAGACCTTTTTCTGTTAGGTAGTTACGGAAACGGATCAATGGATCTTTTTTCTGCCATTCGTCATCTGTTTCTTTTGAACGGTAACGAGTTGGGTCATCTCCTGATAAAGTATGCGGACCATAACGGTAAGTCAATGTCTCAATCAAGACTGGACCATTCCCGTTGATTGCCCAATCACGTGCCATTTTAGATACTGTATAAACTGCTAATGGATCCATACCATCTACTTGGATCCCTGGAATCCCGGCTGCCACAGCTTTTTGCGCTAATGTTTTAGCAGCTGTTTGTTTTTCACGAGGTGTTGAGATTGCAAAGCCATTGTTTTGAATATAAAATACAGCATTTGCATGATAAGCTCCAGCAAAGTTGATTGCTTCATAAAAATCACCTTGAGAAGAGCCGCCGTCACCTGTATAAGTGAAGACCACATTTTTTTTGTTTCGTTTTTTCAATCCTAAAGCCACACCAGCCGCTTGGATGTACTGCGCACCAATAATGATTTGTGGTGGTAGAGCTTTCAATTCTTCTGGATAAAAATTCCCTGCCGCATGTCCTCGTGACCATAAGAAAGCTTGTGCTAAAGGCAATCCATGTTTTACTAATTGGGGGACATCACGGTAACCAGGAAGTAATACGTCTTCTTTTTCAAAAGCAAATGCACTTGCAAGTTGGCTAGCTTCTTGACCAGCTGTTGGTGCAAAGAATCCTAGACGCCCTTGACGGTTTAAAGCTGTTGAGCGTTGGTCTAATACACGAGACCAAACCATGCTAGTCATTAATTCTACTAATTGTTCATCTGATAAATCAGGAACAAGATCAGGGTTTACTACTTTACCATTTTGGTCAAGCGCTTGGTATACTGGAAAATCTGAATTGACTTCATCTAATAACGCATTAAAGTCTAGTGGTAATTTCTTTTTTGCCATTTGTACACATTCCTCTCTCATCATATAAGAAAATCTCATCTTTCTGCGATTGAAACAGATATATAAACTGTATCAATATCCAACCGTCTTCTTTTATAAATTATCATGGATCATTAAGAAATACAAGCTAAAAGCAAAAAAATTCACGTTTTTAAAAATTTGTAACAATCCGCTTAACCACGCAAATAGTGAACAACATCACAATCAAGAAAGCGGTTTACATCTTTTGTACAAAATTAGTCCTGATTTTCTATCTACTCCTCTCTACTGTTATCATTGAATCCGCACATTGTTATACCTTATTCCAACAAACAGAAAAAATTTTTATTAATTAGTGATTTTCTTTACAATCATCCCTCTTTTAATTTTCTACTATATGTGTATTTTTTTCAATTAAAAAGCAACAGCAAGGAATCTCCTTAACTGTTGCACATGAACCTGTTCTTTTGATCATGAATTAAACGGATAAACGTTTTGCTAATTTTGCCATTTCCGCTTGAAAAAATGGTAGCCTTTCTTCAGTTAAACGACTAAAATTGATACGCAACCCGTTGGTCTCTTCTCCAAACAAAAAACTTGGTGCAATGCCTAACCCTGAGCGGATCAATTCTTCCGCAATATCTCTTGTCAATTGCTGTCCTTTCCACGTAATCCACGCATAGTACCCACCATAAATGGGCCAGACTTCAAAAAAGTTTTGCGTTTTTTCCCATTCAACCAGTGTCAAGCTTCTTTTGTATAATTCTTCCCTCACAATGGCGATCTTTGTGCTATAACTTTCTTCAAATACAGTCATCGCCACATTTTGGGGAAAGATGCTCATCGAAAATTCCATCATTTCCTGCGCTTTCGCTAAGCGGTCGATAAAGGAACGCAGCCCAACGATCCAACCTATCTTGGTCGTTTGTCCTAATACCCTAGATAATGATCCGATATATAAAACATTTTCCGGATCAATCGAATGGATCGCAGTTGGTTTATGCTTTTCACTATCATGAAAGGATAAGTCACTAAAAACGTCGTCTTCAATGATCGGTAATTGATAGTTGCGACAAAGGGTCACTAATGCTTCGCGACGTTTTTGGGACATCACTTTCCCTGTTGGATTTTGAAAGTTTGGATTGACTAAGACAGCTTTCAATTTATTTTTCTTGATCAACACTTCTAGCTTATCCAGCTCAATACCTTCGCTATCCATGGGTACACCAAATAGACGAATCCCTGTCGCTTTAAATAAGGACAAACGATAAAAAAACGAAGGCGCTTCTACCGCAATAGCATCACCACTAGATAAAATCGTCTGTAAAATTAGAAAAATAGCCTGTTGACCCCCACTCGTAACTAATAATTGCGTTTTAGTAAAATCAAAATAAAATTTTTCGATCAAGTAATTTTTTATTTTTGCTACTAATGGAAGATAACCTAGACAGGTGATTTGTTGCTCTTTTTCAATAATCTCATTCATTGAGTATGCTGGAAATTGAACGTTTGGTAATAAGTCTGTAGGCATCTCGCTCGAAAATAAATCGAGAAAATAAGGGTTCAGTTTTCCTACTTCGATCATTTTTTCATAACTATCATCGATTTGTTCATAGCGTTGAGAAAATAATTCGCGCCAATTCACTCTCGGGGCAGAATACCGCCCCCATTCGGTTTGATTCACAAAGCGTCCACTGCCTCGGCGACTGATAAGAACGCCAAGATCTCGTAATTCATCCAACGCTCGAACCACAGTGGTGCGATTTGTTTGAAAAATAACTGCCAATTTCCTTTCAGAGGGCAAGGGTACGTTGGGATCTAAATTCCCATTTTCAATATTTTTCATCACCTGATCCATAATTTGTCGATAAATTGGTCTTTGTTTCTTATCTATGACTTCCCACATGTTCTTCTCCATTCCTCTTTCTTCTACTGCCTATTTTATCTTATAAAAAAGGGATCGAAAAGCAAAGAAAAAGCAAAGCATGATGCGAGAGCATCTACTTTGCTTTTTAATAGCTATTAAATGGTATCTCCGTTAAAAATGGAGTTTTTAACAATCACATAATCTACTTTGCGAATAGCTTCAATATCTTTCCCACCCGCATAAGAAATAGAAGATTGTAAATCTTGTTGCATTTCAACCAACGTGTCTTTCAAAGACCCTTTATGTTGGATCCAAATTTTCTTACCTTCTACATTTTTCTTTTCACCTTTTTGAAACTCGGAGGCAGAGCCGAAGTATTCTTTGTACACTACGCCATTTTCCACCATTGTCTCACCAGGCGATTCTTCATGTCCGGCAAATAGCGAACCGATCATAACCATTGTTGCGCCAAAACGAACGGATTTTGCAATATCACCATGGGTACGAATACCCCCATCAGCAATAATCGGTTTTCTGGCAGCTTTCGCACACCATCTTAAGGCAGCAAGTTGCCAACCACCGGTACCAAAACCGGTTTTGATTTTTGTGATACAAACTTTACCAGGTCCAATTCCAACCTTTGTTGCATCAGCTCCGGCATTTTCTAATTCCCGAACAGCTTCTGGTGTCCCAACGTTTCCTGCAATAACGAACGTTTCTGGTAAATGTTTTTTGATATGTTGGATCATTTCAATCACCGCATTTGAATGACCGTGCGCAATATCAATCGTGATATAATCAGGAACTAAATTTAACTGTGCTAATTCTTCAACAAATGAATATTCTTCTTGTTTTACGCCAACACTGATTGAAGTAATCAATTGTTGCTCCTTCATTTTTTGCACAAAGGGGATTCTTGCTGCTTCATCAAATCGATGCATAATATAGAAGTAACCATTTTCTGCTAAAAATTGTGCAATTGACTCATCGATGATCGTTTGCATATTCGCAGGGACAACAGGCATTTTAAAAGTATGCTTTCCTAGTGTCACTGTCGTGTTACATTCTGAACGGCTACTTACAATACATTTATTAGGAATGAGTTGGATATCTTCGTAATCAAACACTTTCATGGACATGATCCTCCTGATGTTCGAATTCAGTAAAACACGAACATTATTTGCTTTTTGGGTGTTTATTTTTAGCACCTTATGTAATTTACCGTATTTAAACTAAAAAATCAAGGGGAATATAAACAAAAAAATAAAAACTCCTTAATCTGAAATAACACTGTCTAGCCATCAAACTTTTCGACAAATAAACAATCAGCTGTTTGTCGCTTATAGCTACTCAATCTCTACCAGGTGGTTCATTCTTTTGTTGATTTCCAGCTTCTTTTGATTGGTTTGTTTTCTCTTGATCGTTTTTATTCAGAGTTCCGGTTTGAACGAGTGTCTGTTTAGCGCCAGAGATAATGGCATTCAACCTTTTATAAACTTGATTTTCATTATCAGGGTTTTCTTTATCTTTAGATAACTTTGTTTGCGCAATGTTCGAACTTTTTTCTAGCTCTTTTTCTCTATCCTTTTTGAATTTCTCCATACCAGCAAGTACTTTAGGGCTAAAATAGCTTTGCGCTATTTCTTGGATCATTCCAAGTAGAGCTCTATTAGGTTTATTTGATTTTGCAGATTTCGTTTTATTTATTGCGTGTGTCATTACTCCAAGACTATAGCGTTGGGGGTCTAGTTTTAGATTGCCTTTCGCTTCTTTACCATCACTGACATTTTCATACGCTGCTCTATGAGCGTTTAGCTCACTTTCTGGCATTGACGAATTATTGTCCCATTTATTTAGATATCCCATTTTACTCCCCTTTTCGTAGATTCTTAGTGACGTTCCTCGCATCAATATATGTAGAAGTCATTAGCGAACAAGCAACTAATGACTGTTTCATTCAATGTTTTTTCATGTCTATGGTAGGATATTGCCAGCTTCGCGATACAGCGCATACCAGTCTTCACGACTCAGTTCAACGTCTGATGCTTGTGCAATTTCCTTGATTCGCCCTACATTCATCGTTCCTGCAATCACTTGGATATTCGCAGGATGGCGTAAAATCCAAGCTGAAGCTAAACCTGTTGGCGTTGTATGATATTTTTCAGCAAGTTCTGCTAATTTTTGATTCAATTTAGGAAACTTTTCGTTACCGATAAATACCCCTTCAAAAAAACCATATTGATAAGGCGACCATGCTTGGATCGTCATTTCATTCAAACGTGAATAATCCAAGACACTACCATCGTGGTCAACGCTAGCTTCATCTGTCATATTCACATGGATCCCTTGATCAATCATTCCAGAATGTTTCAATCCAAATTGCAATTGGTTGATCAACAAAGGTTGTTTGACGTATTTCTTTAGCAATTCGACTTGCATTGGTTTCTGATTACTTACACCGAAATAACGTACTTTACCTGACTTTTCTAATTCATCGAATGCCTCTGCCACTTCCTCAGGTTCAACTAAGGTATCAGGACGATGTAATAGCAACGCATCAACATAATCCATTTTTAACCGTTTGAGACTACCTTCCACTGATTCAATGATGTGCTTTTTGGAAAAGTCAAACATCACACCAGGAACAATCCCACATTTTGTTTGAACAAATAGCTCTTCTCTCTTTATTGAAGTTTTTGCTAATGCACTAGCAAAGATGGTTTCACATTCTCCACCACCATAGATATCCGCATGGTCAAAAAAATTGATACCGTTATCAAAAGCAGTTTCAATAATACGTTCTGGATGTTCAGCGCCATTAATCCTCATACATCCGAGAATGACCGATGACACCTTTTGATTTGAAGTTCCCAATTGAATCTGTTTCATTAAAATCATTCCTTTCTTTCCCATTAGATTTTAACACATTTACTTCAAAAAGGGGGCAAAAAGAGGCATGCCACTTTTTTCTCAAAAAAGAAAAAAATGTTATCCCCCTTTTTGTTGCGTTAGTGATTCTTAGAAAAAACGTTGATTGCTTTCATTCCAATATCTTTCCGATAAAATGTCCCCTTCGTATCTTTTGATTCCAACGCACTGTATATTTTTTCCCTCGCTTCTTCAATTGTTTCCCCATAGGACTCCACTAAGTAGATTCGACCACCTGAACCTTTTAAATTTCCTTTTTCCTCTTGAACACCCGCATAATAGACAGTTGCCTCCTCTTCAGGAAAATCGGGCAAATCCATAGCGGTTAAATACTGATTAGGATAACCTTCTGCTGCAACTACAACCCCTAAACGATATCCAGTTTCCTCCCAAATTAAATGAACCGGCTTACGGTCTAACAAATCAGTGATCACTTGCGCCAAGTCACTCTTCAATCGAGGTAAAATGACTTGTGTCTCAGGATCGCCAAATCTCGCATTAAATTCAATCACTTTCGGTCCATCTGAAGTGGCGATCAATCCTGCATACAATACACCGATAAACGGACGACCAATTTCGCACATCCCCTTAGCTGCAGGTTTTATTACTTTTTCGATCCCCGCTTCAATGATTGCTTCAGAAATGTGAGGTACTGGAGAATAGGCGCCCATCCCTCCAGTATTCGGTCCTTGATCTCCATCATACGCTCGTTTATGATCTTGTGAGATTTCCATTGGATAAACTGCTTCGCCATCCACAAACGCTAACAAAGAGAACTCTTCTCCTTCTAAAAATTCTTCCACAACGATTTGATGTCCACTTTGTCCAAAACGATGTTTTTCCAGCATATCGCTGGCTGCCTGTAACGCTTCGGCTTTTGTCATCGCTACGACCACGCCTTTGCCAGCAGCTAAACCGTCCGCTTTGATCACAATTGGGGCACCCTTCTCTTCAATGTACCATTTGGCTTCAAGATAGTTGGTAAAAGTTTTAGATTCAGCAGTTGGAATCTGACAACGCTCCATCAATTCTTTGGCGAAACTCTTAGATCCTTCGATCAATGCGGCAGCTTTCGTCGGACCAAATATTTTTAACTCTGCTTTTTTAAAATCATCTACGATCCCATTTAGTAATGGAATTTCTGGGCCAACAAAACTCCAAGTAATCGACGCTTTCTTAGCAAACTCGATCAATCCTTGATGATCAGTTTCTTTAATATCAACGATTTTGACCCCATCACGTGTCATGCCAGGATTCCCCGGTGCACAATAAACGTTTTCGACTAGCGGACTTTGTAAGATTTTACTCGCAATCGCATGTTCACGCCCACCAGATCCTATGATCAATATATTCATTTCTTACTCCTTCTATCTTAATGTCTAAAATGACGGACGTTCGTAAAGACCATAGCAATTCCATGTTTATTAGCCATATCAATCGACGCTTGGTCCTTGATACTTCCACCAGGCTGAATGATCGCCTTGATTCCGTGTTTAGCTGCATATTCCACCGAATCATCCATTGGGAAATAAGCATCGCTTGCCAAAACAGCTGCTTGTGCTTTTTCTCCAGCTTGTTCAATCGCAAGTTTGACAGAACCGACACGATTCATTTGTCCTGCACCAATCCCTAGCGTCTGATACCGATTACTTACAACGATCGCATTTGATTTGACGTGCTTAACAGCTTTCCAAGCAAATGCTAATGCAGCCATTTCATCAGATGTTGGCTGACGATCGGTTACTACTTGCCATGTAGTTGGTTCTTCCATTGCTGTATCTTTTTCTTGGACGAGTAAACCTCCAAGAACTGAAACAATTTCATTAGATGCTTTTGTTAATTGCGAGTTAAAGTCAACCGTTAATAATCGTAAATTCTTCTTGGCTTTTAAAACTTCTAGACTTTCTGGTGTATAAGACGGTGCAATGATGATCTCTAAAAAGAGTTTATGCATTTCTTGAGCTGTTGCTAAATCGACTTCCCGATTCAATACCACAATCCCACCAAAAATCGAAACAGGATCTGATTCATAAGCTGCTAGCCAAGCATCGAAAATCGTGTGAGCTGAGCCAATACCACAAGGATTCATGTGTTTGAGTGCTACGACTGTTGGTTCTTGGTATTCACTCATGATCCGCAAAGCAGCATCTGCATCACGAATATTATTAAAAGATAGTTCTTTTCCATGAAGCTGTTTTGCTTGAGCAATCGAATAACGTTCTGGTAGAGCAGATTGATAAAAGACAGCTTGCTGATGACTATTCTCGCCATAGCGGAGGTCTTGCTTGCGTTCAAAAGTAAGAGTCAATTTTTCCGTCTTTTCTTCCTTCACTTGCTCCGTTAAATATTGAGCAATCAATGCATCATAGGCTGCTGTGTGACGAAATACTTTCGCTGCCAGTTTCTGACGTGTCGCTAGAGAAGTAGTCCCTTGATTTCTCAGTTCATCTAAAACAATTGGATAATCGTTCGGATCAACGATCGCCGTGACAAATTCATGGTTTTTGGCAGCACTACGTAACATACTTGGTCCACCAATATCAATATTTTCAATGGCTTCTTTTTCACTAACATCCGGTTTCATGATTGTTTCTTTGAAAGGATACAAATTGACGCAAACAAAATCAATCGGCAAAATCTCAGAAGCTGCCATTGCGTCTCTGTGACTAGCAAGATCACGACGTGCTAATAATCCCCCATGAATCTTAGGATGCAAAGTTTTGACACGTCCGTCCATCATCTCAGGAAAGCCAGTGACATCTTCGATTGCGATGGTCAAGATTCCCGCTTCATCAAGTGCTTTTTTGGTGCCCCCAGTTGAAATGATCTCAATTTCCAAAGCTTGTAATCCCTTGGCAAATTCAACAATTCCTTTTTTATCCGATACACTTAACAATGCTCTAGTCATTTTTTTCTTCCTCCACTTTTTGCATTTCTTTGATGACTGCTTCGATTATTTTAGGATAGGTCTGATGTTCGATTTGATGAATCTTTGCTTCTAAGCTATCCAATGTGTCTTCTTTCGTGATCTCTATGGTTTCTTGGTGAATGATTGGTCCTGTATCTATCCCTTTATCAATGTAATGAATCGTTATACCTGTTTCTTTGACTTTCGCAGCAAACGCATCACGAATCCCATGTAAGCCAGGAAAATCAGGTAAAAGAGAGGGGTGGATATTAATGATCCTTGACTCATAAGCATTCAATAAAGTCGGACCAATAATCCGCATGTATCCTGCTAATACAATGAGTTCAATTTCTTTTTCCACTAGGATCTCTAAAATTTTTTCTTCATATTCTCTTTTAGATGAAAATTCTTTTGGTGAAAAAAAATGAAATGGTACATGTAACTTTTCTGCCCGTTCTAAGACAAAAGCATTCGGCTGGTCACAAAAAAGCCATTCAAAGGTATCTGGCAACTTATTTTCCCGAAAATAGTCAACTAAAGCTTGAAAGTTGCTGCCATTTCCTGAAGCAAATACGGCAATCTTCATTTTCCTTCCTCATCAAACAACACTGTTTTATTTTTTAAGGGAACTACTTCACCGATTCGATAAACTGCTTCTCCTTGCTCGTTGATTTTTCCAATGACTTCATCGACTTGAGAAGCTGCTACTGCTACAACCATGCCAATACCCATATTAAAAATTTCAAACATCTCTTGTTCAGGGATTTCACCTAAACGTTGGAGACAATCAAAAATCGGCAAGCTAGGCCATGAACCTAATTGAATTTGCGCGGCCGTTCCTTCCGGCAACATCCGAGGAATATTTTCTACGAATCCACCACCAGTGATATGTGCCGCACCTTTGATCTTTTGTTCTTTTATGATTGGCAGCAAAGCTGATACATAGATTTTTGTCGGCTTTAACAATTCTCGGTCCAGTGTTTCAGACAGACCCTCTATCTGATCGGTTAATGTGTAACTATTTTGTTCAAAAAACACTTTCCGAACCAATGAATAGCCGTTTGAATGAATCCCGCTAGAAGGTAAGCCTAACAGAACATCACCAACTTCGATTTCACTTCCTGTGATCAATTGCGACTTTTCTGCAACCCCAACTGCAAAACCAGCAAGATCATACTCATTTTCCGCGTACATCCCTGGCATCTCTGCGGTTTCGCCACCGATCAACGCAAGATTACCTGCTACACAACCATCCGCCACGCCAGCGACGACTTTTTCTAATTTTTGTGGATCATTTTTTCCAGTAGCTAAATAGTCTAAGAAATATAAAGGTTCCGCACCTTGAGCTAAAATATCATTGACACACATCGCCACACAATCGATTCCGATTGTTTCATGTTGATCCGCTTCGATGGCTACTAACAATTTTGTTCCTACCCCATCTGTCCCTGATACCAAAACTGGTTCTTTTAATTGGTAAGAACTTAAATCAAAACAGCCACCAAAACCGCCTAAAGCACCCATTACCCCTAGTCGCTCTGTTTTTTTCACGTGTTTCTTGATTCGTTCTACTACTTCATAGCCAGCTTCTACATCCACACCAGCATTCGCATAGGCATTGCTCATGTTACTTCCTCCTTTATTGAAAAAAAGATACTTTTTCTTTCAATGATTCACGGTATTTTTCTTCATAGTCGTATAAAGGCGTCGGATAATCACCATTAAAATAAGCCATACATAACCCAGAATAAGGAGCTGCTTCTTTTAATCCGATTGCTTGGATCAACCCATCCTCACTTAAAAATTCCAATGAATCTGCTTCAATACATTGTCTGATTTCTTCGATACTATGATTCGCTGCAATTAGTTCTTTTCTCGTTTGTATATCGATGCCGTAAAAACAAGGATATTTTAACGGTGGTGAAGCAATTCGTACATGTACCTCTTTTGCTCCTGCCTCTTTTAATAGACGTACGATTCGCCGGCTCGTTGTTCCTCTAACGATCGAATCATCCACCATCACGATTCGTTTCCCTTCAACAACTCCTCTGACAGCCGAAAGTTTCATCCTGACACCCTGTTCCCTTAATGCTGGTGTAGGTTGAATAAAGGTTCTGGCAATGTATTGATTTTTTACTAGTCCAATCTCATAAGGGATGCCACTAGCTTCGGCATAGCCACTGGCTGCTGATAGCGAAGAATTTGGAACACCTACAACCATGTCAGCATCAATTGGCGCTTCCTGTGCTAAATTTCTCCCCATATTTTTACGAGCAGTGTGTACATTGACACCAGCGATATTTGAATCTGGTCGTGCAAAGTAGATATATTCCATGGAACAAATCGCTAACTGGGTTTCGGTCGTATAAGTATCGATCGTATAGCCTGAGTCATCAATGATCACTACTTCCCCTGGACGAACATCTCGAATAAACCGCGCACCGATGACTTCCAGTGCACAAGTTTCAGAAGCAATCACATATGCACCATTTTTCATTTGACCGATTGCCAAAGGTCGAAAACCATTCGGATCAAGAGCGGCGATCATGGCATCTTCTGTTAAAAGCAAATAGGCAAAACCGCCTTTCACTTCATTTAATGCTTCTTTTAAGCGATCGAGTAATGTTGTTTTTTTACTTCGACGAATCAAATGCATCAAAATCTCTGTATCTGAATTGGAATGGAAAATCGCACCGTCTTTTTCTAACGACGTTCTCAATGAACGGGCATTCGTAAGATTACCATTGTGAGCTAGACCGATTGACTGATCATAAAATTTAAATAAAAAGGGTTGGATATTGTCCACACTACCATTACCTGCTGTAGCATAACGCACATGTCCAATCGCTGCTTGTCCAGAGAGTGCAGCTAGCTTTCTTTGATCTTTGAAAACTTCTGAGAGTAAACCTAGATCCCGGTGTCCCAATAGTTTCCCTTGATCATTTGAAACGATCCCGGCACCTTCTTGACCACGATGCTGAAGACTATGAAGCCCGAAATACGTCACACTCGATGCTTCTTGATGTCCCCAGACACCAAACACCCCACATTCTTCATTTAAACTTTTTACTTCATAAGACATTCGATTGCGTCCTCCCAGCATTTTTTAGCTGTTGTAACAGCTAGATGGATTTCCCCATCACTTGCTTGGATCACGATATTACTTGACTCAGTCACTTTACCGATACAACTTGCTTTTTCGCCCATCAAACGTTCAAATTCCTCACGATCTTCTGGAAGGATGGTGACCACAAATCTTGATTGTGTCTCTGAAAAAAGTTGTGCTGTCGTCAGATTTACTGTGACATCTAATCCCAGTTGGGTACCAAAAGTTGCTTCAGCCAACGCCACAGCCAAACCGCCTTCCGAACAATCATGCGCACTGGTTACCACTCCTGCTTGAATAGCCGCCAGTAGACTTTCTTGGTTTTGTTGTTCCGTCAATAGATCAAAATGCTCGATGTCCCCTTCAATTTTTCCTAATTGCATTTTTTGCAATTCACTACCATTAAAATCGTCATAAGTTTCACCAACAAGATAAATCAAATCATCCGCCATTTTGAAAGATTGAGTGGTGATGTGTTGGTGGTCTTCGATCAATCCGACCATGCCGATCATCGGGGTAGGATAAATCGCTTTGCCATCCGTTTCATTGTATAAAGAAACATTCCCGGAGATCACAGGTGTTGCAAAGACTTCACATGCTTTGGCAATCCCGTCTGCTGATTTGACCAGTTCCCAAAATACTTCTGGTTTATCAGGAGAACCATAATTCAAGCAGTCTGTGATCGCCAATGGACGTCCGCCACTAGCTACAATGTTTCTGGCAGCCTCTGCAACAGCAATTTGGCCACCTATCTCGGGGTTTAAGTAAAGGTAGCGGGCATTACAGTCAGTCGTCATAGCAATTGCTTTTTCAGTTCCACGAATACGCAATACGGCAGCATCACTTCCAGGGGAAACTACTGTATTGGTTTGTACTTGAGAATCATAGGTTTCATAAATCGCATGTTTTGAAGCTATTGTCGGTTGTTTCAATAAATCTAGCAATAATTGATTCGCATCTTCAATGATTGGTTGATATTGCCCTAACTGTTTAAATTTTTCGATTCGAGCGGGTTCTTGCACTGCCTTTTCATAAACAGGTGCATCTTCGGCTAAGGCATCAACTGGTAAGTTAGCCACTTCTTCCCCATGATGGTACAAGCGATACAAGCCATCATCGGTGACTTCTCCAATCGTAACAGCATCCAAATCATATTTTTTAAACAATTCTTTGACTCTTTCCTCTGCCCCAGCTTTTACACAAATCAACATTCGTTCCTGTGATTCTGAAAGCATCATTTCGTAAGGAGTCATATTTGTTTCTCGTTGTGGTACATCATCTAATGTCAAAATCAAACCAGATCCAGCTTTTGATGCCATTTCTGAACTTGAAGAAACCAATCCGGCAGCGCCCATGTCTTGGATCCCTACTAAAATGTCCGCATGTTCCAGGATCAATTCTAAGCAAGCTTCAAGTAATAGTTTTTCCATAAAAGGATCGCCTACTTGGACTGCGGAACGTTGCTGCTCTTCTTCTTGACTGAACTCTTCTGAAGCAAAAGTCGCACCGTGAATGCCGTCGCGTCCTGTTTTCGCACCGACATACATGATCGAATTACCCACACCAGAAGCTTGCCCTTTTTGAATGTCTTTGTGATCGATTAACCCTACGCACATGGCATTAACTAACGGATTCCCTTCATAACAAGGATCAAACGCTACTTCTCCTCCAACCGTCGGTATTCCGATACAATTACCATACCCAGAAATCCCTGCGACTACTTCTTCCAATAAGTACTTGGTTCGTGGTTGGTCTAACTCGCCAAAACGTAAGGAGTCAAGTAAAGCAATCGGACGTGCACCCATACTGAAAATATCACGGATGATCCCACCAACACCGGTTGCCGCCCCTTCATAAGGTTCTACTGCTGAAGGGTGATTATGACTTTCCGCTTTAAACACAACTGCTTGACCATCACCGATATCCACGATACCAGCTCCTTCTCCTGGACCTTGAAGAACATGCGGTCCACTTGTTGGGAATTTTCGTAAAATCGGTTTTGAATTTTTGTAAGAACAATGTTCACTCCACATGACTGAAAACAAACCTGTTTCGGTGTAGTTAGGCATTCTCCCCAATATATCTTCTTCGATCATTCGATATTCTTCATCTGTCAATCCCCATTCAGCATAAACTTTCTTTTCTTTGATCTCTAAGGGACTTGGTTCGTTCCGTGTTTTCATCTTAGGCAGTCACCTTTCCAAAATTTTTTAACATCGAGGCAAAAAATCGTTTTCCGTCTTCTGATCCTAGTAACGCCTCCATTGCCCGTTCCGGATGAGGCATCATCCCCAGCACATTTCCTGCTTTATTGGTGATCCCTGCAATATTTGCGACACTACCATTGATATTCTCAGCGTAAGTAAAAACGATTTGATTATTGGCTTTTAATTCTTGCAACGTTTGATCATCGCAAAAATAATTTCCTTCGCCATGAGCGACAGGCAGCTGAATAATCTCATCGGTTTCATACTCCGAAGTAAAGGCTGTCTGGTTGTTAACTTTCAAAGGAACAGTTTTGCAAATGAAGCGCAAAGACTCATTTTTTCTTAGCACGCCTGGAAGGAGACCTGCTTCTGTAAGGATCTGAAACCCATTACACGTACCAAAGACTGGTTTTCCTTCCTCCGCAAAACGAACAACTTCTTTCATGATAGCTGAAAAACGCGCAATGGCTCCACAGCGTAAGTAATCGCCATAAGAAAAACCGCCAGGAAGCAATACGCCGTCATAGCCTTGTAGAGAGGTTTCATCGTAACGAACATACTCAGCTTCTACTTCCATAATGTCACGAATTGCCCACAACATATCTGCATCACAGTTCGAACCAGGAAAGACAATCACTGCAAATTTCATGCTAGATTTCCTCCAATTGTTCAATTTCATAACGATACGTTTCCATGTTGACGTTAGCTAATAGTTTGTCACAAATCCCTTCAATCGTTTCCTCTACTGCGCTAGCTTCTGCTGAAACTTGGATCTCAAAATATTTACCGATTCGGATATCTTCAACAGTTTCATATCCCAAACGATGGACCGCATTTTTCACTGCTTCTCCTTGAGGATCTAATACAGAATCTTTATAGGTGACATAAACTTTTACAAAATACATTTCATTTTCCCCTCTCATAAACCAGCTTGTGTTAAACGTGTCAAAACTTCTTGATATACTGGGACAATCTCCCCAATTTTTCGTCGATAAACATCTTTGTCCATGTGTTCGTTTGTTTTCAGATCCCATAATCGACAAGTGTCAGGCGAAATTTCATCTCCTAATACGATTTCTCCCGTAGCTGTTTTCCCAAATTCCAGTTTGAAATCAATTAACTGTAAATCGATTTTCTCAAATAGTTGGATTAACAAATGATTGATTTTTCTAGCCTGTGTCTTTAATTCAGTAATTTCATCTTCATCTGCAATTTGTAAAAACAGCACATGTTCATCATTGATAAATGGATCATCTAATTGATCGTCTTTGTAATAAAACTCGACAATTGGTGTGGGTAATTTTTGTCCTTCAGGAATTGCCAACCGTTTTGAAAAACTACCAGCTGCACTATTTCTGACTACCACTTCTAAGGGAAGAATATTTAATTTTTTCACTAATTGTTCGTCTTTTCCGATTTGTTGGATAAAGTGATTGGCAATCCCTTGTTCGGATAAATAATGGAAGACTTTACTTGTGATTTGATTGTTCAGTTCCCCTTTTCCATTTACTTGGTCTTTCATCAAGCCATTCAAAGCCGTAGCTTGGTCCAAGTATTCCACCCAAATCACCTGTTCATCTGAAGTATGGTACATTTTTTTAGCTTTTCCTTCATACAGCAAATCCTTCTGTTCCATTTCGACATCTCCTTAAATTCTTGACGATCACAACAAACATTATTTTTT
The DNA here is from genome assembly GCF_040887305.1 of Enterococcus sp. C57. Taxonomy (NCBI): domain Bacteria; kingdom Bacillati; phylum Bacillota; class Bacilli; order Lactobacillales; family Enterococcaceae; genus Enterococcus; species Enterococcus sp. C57. The sequence continues at coordinate 21,346 of NZ_JBFOFP010000005.1, forward strand.
TGTTCGTCTTTTCACTTTAAATTTTAACAAGTGTTTTTATCCTGTTCAATAAAAACATGTACATTTGTAGTATTAAAATTGTCTAATGTTCGTGTTTAATCCAAAAATTCTTCCTTGGAAAAATAATAAGCGTTTACACCTATAATAATTGATGCTATAGTAGGATTAGAATGATTCTGGATATTTATTCAAGGAATTCAAGGAGGTAGCGAAATGGAAGAGGCCGCAGTTTGTGCCCAATGTTTTTTAATGGATTTATCGCCCGAGGAAACGTCACGTTTATATAATGACCTGTTGTCTATCAAAGATGTCTACTTATGTAATAAAGATACGAGTTTTTATACCTTCAGAAAAATCCGTCGTGCGGCAAAGCGCCATACTGAGTGTCGAAAGCGCACATTTGAATATCAAACATTTTCTGAACATCAACTCGTGATCAGTCAGATACACGAACAAAAATTATTCAAAAATCATTATCGTATCCAAGTCACTTATGATCAGCAAGAATTTGATTATACTTTTATCGAAGAATTATTGAGTTTGCTTCATACTAAACATTTTAACTATTCCGCTCAAGCCCTTTACGGATAGTTTTCTCATGCTATTATCAAGCAACATCATGAAATGAATCAAAATAGCTAAAAAGAACCCCGACCAGTTGAGTTATCTGTGTCAAGGTTCTTTTTATTACATATCAGTAAAAGAGTGGCTGCTTCTAGCAATACGAAGCAAGCCACTCATTTTGATTATTTGTCTTTTTCTCCTAAACCAACACGGTCAAAGATCACATCCACATTTTTCAAGTGATGATGGTAGTCAAATGCGTCATCGATCTCTTCTTTTGATAAAACAGAAGTAACCGTTGGATCCTCTTCAAGTAAAGGTCTAAATTGAACTTGATGATCCCATGCATAAGCTGTTTTAGGTTGAACCAAGTCGTAAGCTTCTTCTCTTGTCATACCTTTGTCAATCAGTTTCAACATCACACGTTGACTATAGATCAAGCCAAAAGTAGCTTCCATGTTGCGTTTCATATTCTCAGGAAAGACCGTCAGATTTTTTACGATATTTCCAAAACGATTCAACATATAGTCCAACAAAATTGTTGTATCAGGTAAAATGATTCGTTCTGCTGACGAATGAGAGATATCTCTTTCATGCCACAACGAAACATTTTCATAGGCTGTGACCATATGACCACGAATCACTCGAGCAAGTCCAGCCATGTTTTCTGAACCGATTGGGTTTCGTTTATGAGGCATTGCTGAAGACCCTTTTTGTCCTTTAGCGAAGAACTCTTCTACTTCTCTCGTTTCTGATTTTTGCAAACCACGGATTTCTGTTGCAAAACGTTCGATGCTGGTAGCAATCAATGCCATAGTCGCAAAGTACTCTGCGTGAAGATCACGTGGGAGCACTTGCGTAGAGATCTCTTGAGGACGAATCCCTAATTTTTCACACACATATTCTTCAATAAATGGCGGAATGTTCGCAAATGTTCCTACCGCTCCTGATATCTTACCTGCTTCGACACCTTTGGCTGCATGCTCAAAACGTTCAATATTTCGTTTCATTTCTGAATACCAAGTAGCTAATTTCAAGCCAAATGTCGTTGGTTCAGCATGAACGCCATGCGTTCTTCCCATCATCACTGTGTACTTATGTTCTTTAGCTTTTTCACCAATAATTGCCGTAAAACATTTCAAATCATCTCGTAAAAGATCATTTGCTTGTTTGATTTGATAGCCATAAGCTGTATCCACGACATCAGTACTCGTTAAGCCGTAGTGGACCCACTTACGTTCTTCGCCTAATGTTTCAGAAACTGCTCGAGTAAAGGCAACAACGTCGTGACGTGTTTCCTTTTCAATTTCCAAAATACGTTCAATATCAAAAGATGCATGTTCACGAATTTTTTTGACATCTTCTTTAGGAATTTCTCCTAATTCTGCCCATGCTTCGTCAGCTAAAATTTCTACCTCCAGCCAAGCTTGGTATTTGTTTTGTTCTGTCCAGATATTGCCCATTTCAGGTCGTGTATAACGTTCTAACATCAATTTTTCTCCTTTAATCCCAAATATTGGTTTTCTTTATTTCATCCAAAGTTTGTTGAATGTCTTCAGTTACGATAGTAATATGCCCCATTTTACGACCCTTTTTCGCTTGTGCTTTCCCATAAAAATGAAATTGCCAATCTGGTTTTTTATCGATCAAATGATAGCTTTCTAATAACTGCTCGCCCAATACATTGACCATCACTGCCTCACTCAATAAACGGACTTTTTTACTTAATGGCCAACCACATATTCCCCGAATATGGGCATCAAATTGACTCATCGAGCATGCTTCAATGGAGTAATGTCCCGAGTTGTGAGGTCGTGGTGCTAATTCATTCACATATAAACCACCAGTTTTTGTTAAAAACATTTCAATGCAAAGTACGCCAGATAAGCTCATTCCTTCAGCGATGACTCGAGCAATCCGCTCTGCTTCTTCAACAACCTCATCAGCGATTGCTGCTGGTGCAATCGTTTCATGTAAAATGTTGTTACGGTGGATATTTTCAACCACTGGAAATGTACTATAATCCCCTTGTCCGTTTCCAGCAACTAAGATCGAGATTTCTTTTTCAAAGGGAATCCATGCTTCCAATACACAGGTCCCTTCCCTTAGTAAATCCATTGCTGGCGCAAGGTCTGCCCGACTTTTCAAGACGTATTGTCCCTTGCCGTCATATCCACCTCGTGTCGTTTTCAACACACAAGGATAACCAATACCATCAATGGCATCTTGAATATCGGTTGGACTTACAATTGTCGCATAAGGGGCAATAACGATATTATTCGTTTCTAAAAAAGATTTTTCTAAAAGACGATCTTGGGTGATCGCCAATAAATCAGTTCCTTGAGGAATAAACGACATAGAAGAAATGGCATTTAATGCTTCCACACTGACGTTTTCAAATTCATACGTGATAACGTCTGTTCGTCTAGCAAGTTCTTCCAATGCAAAAGTATCATCGTATGTTCCTTGAATATACCAATCAGCTACTTGAGCTGCTGGACAATTCGTTACAGGATCAAGAACCCCGACTTTAAAGCCCATTTCTTTTGCACTGATCGCCATCATCCGTCCTAATTGTCCGCCACCGACAATTCCGATCGTTGATCCAGGCAACAAAGGTTTAACCAAGTTGATCACTACTTTCTATCACAGTTTCAGCTAACATTAACCGTCTTTTCGCTAACTTAGCCTCCAACTTTAAATCATACATTGAAAGCATCTCAACCGCAAGTAGTCCAGCGTTAATTGCCCCCGCTTTTCCAATCGCCGTCGTTGCCACAGGAACACCACCAGGCATCTGGACAATAGATAATAGCGAATCTAATCCGTTCAATGTTCGTGTTTGTACCGGAACGCCAATTACTGGTAAGGTTGTTTGAGAAGCCACCATTCCTGGCAGATGAGCGGCTCCACCTGCTCCGGCAATGATCACTTTGATTCCCCTTGCTCGTGCTTCTTTGGCATACTGAAACATCAAATCAGGTGTACGATGCGCAGAGACGACTTTCTTTTCATAAGCCACCTCAAACTCTTCTAGAATATCGCAAGTATTTTTCATCGTTTCCCAATCAGATGTACTCCCCATAATTACCGCAACCTTGATTGTCATACATTTCTCCTTTCTCTACTTTCACATTCATATTTTAGCAATCGGTTTTTTTGATGTCAAAGAATTTTCGAATATTATAAAGATTTTCAGCTTTAATGTTCGGTATTTATATCAGCGAAAAAACGAGAGTGAGACAATAGTTCTTTCTCAAAAAGAAAATAAGTTCAATTTTGATGTTTATTGTCAAAATCGAACTTATTTTTCTGTTATGCGCACTTTCCTCTCCATATATTTTCCAAATTTTCTTAAATTTAATGCCATCAGTGCCAAACCAATATCTATCGTTGCTCCTTGTTTCCCACGCAAATGGAAACGATAAAACGCCAAGTGAGCCTTTAGATGCCCGAACACAGGTTCGGCATCCATTTTTCGTTTCCGATAAATCGAACCATTTTTCTCATCTAAAAGCTTTTTTCTGCATTCTGCTTTGAAATAGCGCCAATTATTATTTACTTGAATTTTTTGCTTTTGTTCACTTTTCGCACGCGTACATTGACGACGGACTGGACAGTTCCGACACTCCTCACATTCATAGATTTTGAACTCTCGAATAAAGCCACCTTTATCTATTCTGCGACTATAATTTTTGAACGGTACCGGACGATTCGCTGGGCAAATATAGGTGTCTTGTTCTTCAAAATAACGCCAATTCTCCACGTTAAACGGATTCTCCTTGTCCTTCTTTTTATTTTCTTTGTGGTAACTTCCATAGGTAATCAAGGGGGTTTTATGTAAAACATCGTTGATATACATGTCAATTTCTTCGCTACCATACCCTGCATCTGCCACAATGTACTCCGGCAACTCCTTATGTTGGTCTAAAAAACTATCTAAAAATGGCTTCAATGTTTTGGTGTCTGTGGGATTCGGAAATAATTCATAGCTCAAAACATACTGATTTTCGGTGGTGATTTGTAAATGATAACCTGGTTTGAGCTGTCCATTTCGCATATAATCGTCTTTCATCCGCATAAAGGCGGCATCAGTAAATGTTCTACATCTAGTGGTAAAGTTGTTTGGTTGATGGTATTATTTTTAAACATAAAGCACACTCCTTTGATTTTTGTTTAAGCACTTGAATCATACAAGGTTGTGTGCTTTTTGTGTGCCTTAAAATCAAAATACAATGGGACAATAATCAGATTTTTTCTGACTATTGTCCCACTCTCTAATCTTAGTATGTTTTTGTAAATGGAAACAATAAATTTCGTGGGAACTATCATATCCTTTGTATAGATTTATGTAATTATCCATTATACAAGTAGAAGAAAAGAGTAGTTTTTCATCTTTTCCTAACAAAAGAAATTATTAGAATATAACAATAATCTTGACGTGTTAAGATTGAACTATGAATAAAAATAGAGGAGTGAAGAGATGAAAGAATGGTATGAAGGGTTTTACTTTACAAAAGATGAGATTAACAGTCAAAGAAAAATAACTGAAAAAGCAAAACAAGCCCTTAATGTGAAACATGAATATTCATCAGCGAGCAAAGTGGCGAAAGAAAACTACGAAAAAGAAAATAAATGCTTGGAATATATGAAAAGTCATCATCAAGAAGAAAAGGATCAACCAGCATTTAGCACAAAAGAAATAGATGAAGCAAAAGTACAAGTGTATAAATTGGAAATGCAGCATGCTCGGATATCCGATCCTTTTGGCAATGAAGCATTAAAAATATCAGAAAAACTTAAATATGCCAAAAACAGATACAATCATATGGAAAACATAAATAAACCCAAAGTACAACGACAGCAACAAGCGAAAGAGGCAGAACAAGCAACGGCTAATTTGGGCATGTTACAAGCAAAGAGAGAACAAAGAGGAGAACCTGATGATAAAAAAATTAAGGTGTATATGGACAATTTTAAAGAGTCAAACAACCAGTTAGAAGTAGAATACAATAACTTAACGACTAACAGCCCTGATAAAAATGGAAAACTCAAAGAAAACCAATTTGAGGAAATCACAAACACTGTGCAGTATGTTAAAGATAATAAACATAAAATGTCCCTGCTAGATAAAGAAGTGCCTGACATCCAAAATAAATTAAGTAAAGAAGAAAAGAGCCGAAAGAACATAAAAAATCAAATAAATGAAATAGATAATTCGTCATTTTTCAATAAAATTATAGTGTATTTTACAGGAGAAAAGAGAGATTTAACGAAAAAGTTAGACACAAAAGATCAAAATATAGCAATGTATAAGGGTCAATTGCGTACGATATCTGAAGATAAAGCAGCATATATAATGGAGAGTGAAGCAGCAATAGATAAAATGTTACCCATAAGTCAAGAAAAACAGGCTGAGCTTAATGCTTTAAAAACGAATCTCAAAACTTTGATGAATGAGGTGAATCATTTATCTAAGAATACACAAGTAACCCAACAAATTGATCCCAAATTCAAGGATGATTTGACAAACTTAGAAAATTCGAATAAAATACTTTCGGAAAAAATTAATACTTCAATAAAAATAGTTCAAAATTTAGCTGACCAAAAAAAGGAATTTGCAACAATGAGGGGGCAAAGTACATTTATTGATCTAAAAGATAATGCGAAGGAAAAACAAAGTGAAATTTTAAGTCAAGGGAAACAAACTGAAAAAAGTAAACAACCAGATAAATCAGAGCGGGGTTCCTCTTTTGCATAGCATAAATAGCATATAATAAGTATAGAATATTGATTTTAGCGTATACATAAAGATATAAACTAGAACGAGGTTGAGACAAAGGTATTTAGCGTCAAGAAATAAGCCGAAATTTCCAAAATTTGCTTTTCTACTTTTTGGTCAATTTCGGCTTATTTTTCGAAGATGTTACCTTTGTCTCAGTCTCATTTTTAGGACGATTCAAGTTATTTTTTTGCTAATGCTTCTTCAATAATCTCTTCATCTTTTTTCAACCCGTTAAAAATAAGATTCAAAACGATCGCTGTCACGCTACTCATGACGATCCCATTCCCCGTAAACATTTGAACTGTTGGGGGTAATTGGCTAAATAAAGTCGGCATAATATTGAATCCTAAGCCAAAACCAATCGAAACAGCAGTAATCAAGAGATTTTTGTCATTCGTAAAATCAACTTCCATCAACATCCGAATACCTTGAACAGCAACCATCCCAAACATGACTAACATGCCGCCACCTAGAACTGGCTCTGGAATGATTTGTGCCAAAGCACCTATTTTAGGAAATAATCCAAGAATAATCAAAAAAATTGCAGAGAAATAAATTGGTTTTCTTGTCTTTATACCTGAAAGTTGGACTAGCCCAACATTTTGAGAAAAACCAGTGTAAGGGAATGTATTGAAAATCCCACCTAAAATAACCGCCAGACCTTCGGCACGATAGCCTTTTTTCAATTCTTCTTCGCCCACTTTTTGTCCAGTGATATCCCCTAGCGCAAAGTAAACACCTGTTGACTCTACCATACTGACAATAGAAATAATGATCATCAACAAGATCGACCAGACATCAAAAGTTGGTTTTCCAAAATAAAAAGGTTGAGGTACGTGAAAAACAGGCGCTTGACCAATCGCACTTAAATTCACCATTCCCAGTACAGCAGCTAAAATACTCCCGCCAACTAAACCGATCAGTACAGCAATCGAGCGAACAAAACCTTTAGCCAACATTTGCACTCCGACAATCAGTGCAATTGTAACGAAAGCTAGTAATAAATTGGTTTGATTTCCAAAATTAGTCGCAGATGAATCGCCACCGCCCATTTTTTCGATTGCAACTGGAATCAACGTCAACCCAATCACGGTAATGACCGTCCCAGTCACGATCGGCGGAAATAATCGTTTGATCTTTGAGAAAAATCCAGACACTAAAACAACAAAAATACCAGAAGCGATAATCGAACCATAAATTGCCCCAACACCTTGGTCGCTCCCAATAAGGATCAGTGGTGCAACTGCTTGAATGGCACAACCTAAAACAACTGGCAACCCAATACCAAAAAAACGATTAACCGTCAATTGTAATAATGTTGCTAAGCCACACATAAAAATATCAATCGAGATCAAGTACGTCATTTGCTCTTGATTAAACCCTAGTCCCGTACCGATCAGCAAAGGAACAGCAACTGCCCCAGCATACATTGCTAAGAGATGTTGTAAACCTAATACTGCGGCTTGGCCATTTTTTGTTTCTTTCTCCACCTTTATGCATCCTCCTCAAGAAATTCAACCTGTCCGTTGGATAATGCCGCAATTCGTGCCAATGAAACAACTTTCAAGCCCATTTCTTCTAATAGCTGACGGCCATCTTGGAACGATTTTTCAATCAGGATGCCGATCCCTTCGACTCCTGCACCTGCTTGGCGGCACAATTCAACCAACCCTTTCGCCGCTTGACCGTTCGCTAAGAAATCATCAATGATTAAAACCTTGTCCTCTGCAGATAAAAATTTACGAGAGATAGAAATCGTACTAGTCACTTGTTTTGTAAAGGAATAAACAGAAGTAGTCAACAATTCTTCATCCATCGTCAAGCTTTTGGCTTTTCTGGCAAAAATCATTGGTACATTTAATGTCTGCGCCACAAATAAAGCTGGTGCAATTCCAGAAGCTTCAATCGTTACCACTTTAGTGATTCCTTGATCTTTGAAAACTTCCGCAAATCGTTGCCCTATTTGTTCCATTAATACCGGATCCACTTGATGTGTCACAAAGCTATCTACTTTTAAGACGCCTTCACCTAGCACACGGCCATCTTTTTGAATACGTTCCACTAATTCTTTCACTTTATTTGCCCCTTTTTCATTTATTGATATCAAAGCTAACCACTATTCGACCTCATGGATCACCCTTTCAAGGTTTCAAGCTCGTGCGAAATACGCAGAAATGCCTGCTTTTTAAACAAAAAAACCCTTTTACTAAATAAGTAAAAAGGGTGCAAGACACTCTTTCACTTATAGTCCAGCATTTACGGTGCTGGCTAGAAACTGTCATCCTTATCATGACGATATATAAGTGGGCTATATCACTACGTTCCTTCGATCCTCTTAAGAAACAAAATAGTGATCTATTTTGCTCAAGTAGTCTAGAAGTAGCTTTAATAAAATATGTTTGATTGATTCAAGCATTCATAATCGTTAGTTGGCACTTTCAATGTTAGCTGTTGTTCCAAACGATGAAAACAGTTTAACATCTGTTTCAGAAAGTGACAACCAACTTTCACTATTTTTTTCTAAAATCTAATATTTTTGATCTCATTCAGCAAGGTTGTTCGGTATTTCTGACAGAAATAAAGAGAAAAAAGAGAATTTACGTGAGTGCCACGATTTTTTCTCTTTTTTGACTTGTTTTTGATTTTTATGATTCCTCTTGCTTTTCAAGTTGTCGATACTTTTCCATTTTACGACTAAATAATTCCCCATTACTTGGAGGAGTATAGGTAATAGCGTTCGCTCCAGCTTTGATCGTATCCAAGATGCTTTGATCTGTTGGACCACCAGTAGCAATAATCGGTAGTTCTGGATACTTTTCTCGGAAAAATTTTACCGTTTCAGTTGTTTCTTTCCCTGCACTGATGTTGATGATCGTAATACCTGCTGCCAATTTTTCATCGATTTCTGTATATTTCGATGTCACTGTACTAATCACTGGGATATCCACTGCACGACAAACTTCTTGAACTGTTTCAAGTGGTGTGGGTGCATTTAAAACGACTCCTAACGATCCTTGCGCTTCAGCGAATAAGCTCATGTAAGAAGAGCGCGTGCCTTGTGTTAGACCACCCCCAACGCCTGAAAAGACTGGAATGTCTGCTGCTTCGATAATACTTTTAGTGATTGCAGGATGCGGAGTAAATGGGTACACAGCAATCACGGCATTTGCATTTGTATTCCGGACAATTGCTATATCAGTAGTAAAAATAATCGATCGGATCAGTTTTCCAAAAATCTTAATACCACTTGCCTCCATAATGACCTCAGGTACTCTAACGATATCTTTTCGTAGCTCGGTCATAATTTCAGGGGTAAATTGCTCTGCCATCTTGCCACTCCCTTTTTCATAGTTATTGATCATATTGATCCAAGTGATAGGTTTCAATGACTTGGATAATTTTTTGTGCGTAGGAAGGGTCAGTTGCGTAGCCTGCGTCTTGCAGTGCTTGGGCAGCTTCACGATAGTTCGTAGCCGTGATCACTTTTTCATATAATGCTGGATTCCAATCTACCCCATTCACAAAAAGTTGTGTGTGAGAGTCCATCGATTGTTCCCATGAATCATACACACGAAAATCTCCTTGGATCGTGACCCATTCTTCATTCACAAATTCCTTTGTTTCTAAATTGACCTTTTTTTGATCACCATATGCTTTAATTCCAAAAAGATTATTGTATTGACTGGCTAACGTACTCTCGCCCCAGTTTGATTCAAGAATTGCCTGACCTAAAATGATACTTGGGAGAACGCCATAGCCAGTTTGTAATTCTTTCGCATGAGGAGCTAATCGATCAATAAATTGTTGATGTGTTTGTGCCTCATTGTTATTCTGTTCTTGCCCAACAAGAGGCGCTGATAAGCCTCGTAAAGAGAGAACAAAAGCTATCATCAACAATATTCCACCAAAAATCACAGCAATCAAGCGTAATGAATTACGTTTTTGTTTCTTCCATTTTTTTTTGGCCATTCACTACTCCTATTTCTTTTGTAATTGTTCTAAGTATTCTTCTAATGTGATATCATGTTTCGAAATATAGGCCGCACTTTCTTCTCCAACATAACGTAGGTGCCATGGTTCATACGTGATTTTTGTAATATCTTGACGATCTTTAGGATAACGTATGATAAATCCATATTTAGGCGCATTTTCAGCAATCCATTTTGCCCCTGGTTGATCTCCATAACTTGCCTCTAAAAGCTGTGAAGGATAATTATTATACCAATTTTCATCCACTACATCGACCGCTAAGCCTGTATGATGTTCGCTATGTCCAGGGACGGTGATTGTTTGTTTCGTGATTGCTGTCGCCTCTTCCTCTGAAACATGTTGACTACTCATCACTTCTTGGACATTTTGTGTAAACACCTGTTGCTGTGCTGCAACCGAACGATATGCGGAGACCATCACTAAAGGAAAACCTGCAGATTGTGCTGCTTTCGCAAAATCTTCATAATGGGATTCGATACGTTTATCGATCAAATAACCATTGGGCAGTGATGCCAGCTGCGTGTCTTCATTGATTTCTTTTTCGATTTTATGATCAGGTCCTACCAAGACAAGATCCCAATCAGTCGGTTGAACCTTTGGTAAATCTTCACTTTTTTTGGTAGAATCCTTCACTTTAGTTTCTTTGGAACTCTTTGTTGTCTGTTTGGTTACTTGTTCAGTTGTTTGATTTTCTGCTTGGACGTCAGATTTCATGTGTTGCTCGCTTACAAAGATGTACCCCATTGCGGCAACCATGATCACAACTGCTCCAAACCCTAAAACTTTATTCACTCTTAAAAATCCTCTCATTCCTTTTTATGTTCATTTTTTTCATGAACATAGGTTTCTTCTAAATTCTCGTTTACCCAATCCAACAGTTCCAATTTCTCGCCTTCGATCTGTCTTTGAACGTCTGCAGGTAATCGAAAGTTCAAGATGTCGTCATAACCCCATTCATCATAATTAATACTTACCTTCAAGTCAAGGAACCCTGTAAGATATTGATCGTTTTTTAATGGAATCAATTCGACTTTGGCAGGACCATCCGTTAACCATTTTTGAGCGATTCTCGTTTTGATTTGTTTATACTCTGCCACTGCAGTCGTCCTTTTTTCAGGGAAAATGATCGTTTGTCGTAAAATCTTTTGCGTAAGCATCCATTCATAATCAGTAAACAGGTTTTTGATTTTCTGCATGGTTTCAGATGGAAGGTTCTTCTCTCCTCGTTTCCAGCCTTCCCACTGCGCTTCGTCAATTACTAAATAGTCCTCTAAAAAATTCTTTTCTGTTGCGTACTGTTCCAGTAATACACTAAGAATCAAATCAACATAAACTTGATGCATAAAAGTTTCCCCCTCTACTCATTTTACTTAAATTTCAAAAAAATTCACTACGACTTTACTTTTTCTTATTAAAGTACTCTAACACAAATTTTAACGATTGATTTGGTATAATTAAACAAGGACAATGGCATTTTTTCATTTCATTCACTATATTAAATATAACACGAGAAGGAGTTTTGAAGTATGAAAAAGTATCAATGGGGAATCATTGGCTTAGGAAATATTGCACATGAGTTTGCGGAACATTTTGACCAAGAAACAAGCGAGTTGGCAGCAGTTGCTTCACGAACCATAGATAAAGCAGAAGCATTTGCACAACGCTATCATATTCCTAAAGCATATGGTAGTTATCAAGAAATGCTTAATGACCAAGAAATCGATATTATTTATATCGCCGTTCCCAATCGTCAACATAGTCAACATATCATGGAAGCATTAGCAGCGAATAAGCATGTTTTATGTGAAAAAGCGATCACCATGAATAAAAAAGAACTGACCGAAGCAATGAAATTAGCAGAAGAAAAGAATCTAGTGTTAGCAGAAGCGATGACGATTTTCAATATGCCATTGTATCAACAGTTACGTTCTTTGATCGATACAAACAAGCTTGGGGCATTAAAAATGATTCAAGCACCATTTGGCAGCTATAAAGATCCCGACCCAACCAATCGCTTTTTTAATCCTGAATTAGCTGGTGGTGCTTTATTAGATATTGGGACATATGCCGTCTCGTTTGCTCGTTTCTTTTTGAGCTCTCAACCAGAAGTTATTGCATCAACAATGGTACCATTTGAAACAGGTGTGGATGAACAGTCAGTGACTATTTTAAGGAATAAAGAAAATGAGTTAGCAACGATCAGTCTGACTTTCCAAGCCAAAATGCCTAAAGTGGGAATCGTTGCATTTGAAGAGGGCTATATCACCATCACCGATTACCCTCGTGCGGATCGTGCGGAGATCATCTTCAATGACGGGACAAAAGAATGGATCGAAAGCGGCAGCACCGCGCAAGCCATGAATTATGAAATCGAAAATATGGTCAAAACTATTAAAGGCGAACTCCCTAACCGTTCGTTGTTTCTGACCCACGATGTCATCGAGATCCTTGATGGGATGCAAAAACTTTGGCAAAAATAAGCTCCTTGAAATAAGCTGGAATTTTTCTAAACATGAAAAGCTGTTTAAGCAACGGAGACATCCCCAATGCTTAAACAGCTTCTCTTTATTTCATTCATTGAACTGAATAATTTAACCAATCGATTGTTGCGAAAATTCCGCTTTGATTTCAATAAAGCTCTTAAAGGATTGCAAAAATTGAAACAATTCTGCTCGATCTTCAAATTCTAAACGTTCTTTGGGCATAGCCATGTCCCGATATAGTTCGTAGACTTCTTCAATCCGCTTCAATAATTCTTTTCCATCATTCTTTTCAGAAAAAGTTTCTGCAGTATAAACCAACAAGCCGTAAATATGCTTGCCATAAGGAACCGGGTCTTGGATTCGATCCAGATTTCCCTGCATATCTTTGATCACGTTGATTTGGGTTCGACGCATAGAAAAATACGTTTCATAGTATTGCGTTTGTTTCACCCAGTAATTCTCTTGGTACTTCCTAGCATCGCTCTGACTTTCTCTTACGAAAGCCAACAATTTATCACAAAGCAGTTGATTGCTAGTATTTCTTCCAGTCAGTAGGAAATCAGCCATGTTGTTTAAAATGATACGAAACTCTTCTTCGATCAATTGTTGATTTTTTTGTAGCTGTTTTTTGATATCCGGCATATAGATATTCGCTACTAGCGCAAAAAAAACACCGATAGCCATTAAACTTGCTGCATTACCGATCAACGACCAACTCATATTTTTTTCACTTAAATAGTGTGTGACTAGCACAGAATTTACGACAATGCCATCCGTCAATTTTAACCCAACAGTCAGAGGAATAAACAGTAGTAGGAACAAGCCAAACCCCAAGATCGTATAATCAAAAATAAAAAAACTAATAAAAGCAATCACAGTCGCTAAAATAAATGCCGCAATCCTTAACATCCCAGTTCTTAAAGTTGAACGTTTCGTGTTGCCCACACTTAACAAAGCAATGATTCCTGCTGAAGGCCAAAACAATAATGAAAACATTTGGGCGGTAACCATGGACAACATACTACTAACCACTGTTTTCACGGTCCTCATTCCGATACGCATAAGCAACCCCTCTCTTTTCTTAGAATTATACTAAAAGACTTAGCTAAAAACTAGCAATCTCTTTAAAAGTTCGTTATCCTATTAAAAAGGACTAAAAGGAGAATAAGCGATGGAATTTGGCCGTTTTCGTTTAGGAATGCGAACAATAAAAAGCGCATTAGCAGTTTTTTTATGTATTTTATTTTTCCACGTCACTGATCGAGGACTACCGATGATTGCTGCATTGTCAGCTGTTTTTTCCTTGCGCCAAGATTTAACCACTACTGTTTCCTTTGGTCGTTCAAGAATCATTGGCAATTCAATCGGCGGCTTTCTCGGAATCATCTATTTTTTAGTAAAGAACTATTTTCACAATGATTTTTTAGTGGAATTATTTCTGCTGCCGGTTCTAGTGGTCATCGTCATCGTGGTATCTGACGGAATCAATAATAATTCTGGGATCATCTCAGCAATCGCCACTTTGTTGTTGATTGCCCTTAGCGTTCCTCAAGGCGAATCCTCTTTATATGCGATCCAACGAGTCTTAGACACATTCATTGGAACCTTTATCGCCATCGGAATCAATTTCTTTCTCCGTCCACCTGAGACAGAAAAGAAAGAAGAGCTTGTAGAAGACTTAGTTGAGCTGCAAAAAAAAGAAGCGTTGCTTAGAGAAAATTTGGCAGAAGTCGAAGAACAGATCAAAAAACACAAAAATAGCTAATACATAAATAAACAAACCAGTCTCTTCAACATGAAAGAAACTGGTTTGTTTATTTTTCTAACTAATTTTAGCGATAATTATTCTGCTTGATCGGGTTGTTCCCCGTTTTCATAGAGATTAACTTGTTTCATCGTTCCACGATTAGAGAGATTTTCGATAATGTCTTTGATATCTAATCCTGTTGTTTCTTTCAACGTTTCTTGAGTGGAAGCTAAGAGATTGGTAGCATAGTTAGTCACCCGGTTTGCTCCGCCATTTTCGCTTGACCCGTTACTGGTATCAACCACTGAGATTTTCTCAATGTTTCCTAATGGTTGTGCTGCTTCTTTCATTAATTGTGGTAACATCTCGATTACCATACTCAAGACCGCTGCTTCACCATATTCTTTGAACGCATCTGCGATTTTGGCTTTGGCTTCAGCTTCGGCCGCTCCTTTGGCTAAAGTCGCTTCCGCTTCCGCTTGACCAGCTAACCGGGTTTTATTGGCTTCGGCTTGTGCCAGAGCTTCAACGCGGAATTGTTCAGCTTCGGCTTCAGTTACTTCTTTTACCTTTTGAGCTTGTGCTTCTTGTTCTTTGGCATAACGATCCGCATCAGCTTTTTTCTTCACTTCTGAATCGTATTGTTTCTCACGACGAATGATTTCTTTTTCTTCTAATTCAATTTGTTTTTGTCGTTCAATGACTTTTACTTCCATTTCTTGTTCAACAACATGTTGTTGCGCCCGAGCGCTTTCCAAGTTATAGGCTTGGTCTGCTTTGGCTTTTGCAATATCTTGTTCTTGCTTGTAAGAAGCTAGTTTTAATTCTTTTTCTTTGATTGATTCTGCAATTTCCGTCTGTCTTTGCAGTTCCGCTGCTTGAGAATCTTTTTCAGCTTCTGCTTTTTTAATACGTGTTTCTTTTAACGCTTCTGCTTCCGCAATATCTGCGTCACGTTTCACTTGGGCGATCCGTGGTTTCCCTAAAGAATCTAAGTAACCGTTTTTATCACGGACTTCTTTGATCGTAAACGAAACAATGATCAATCCCATTTTCGCTAAATCAACAGATGCTACTTCTTGAACGCTTTGACTAAATTTGTCGCGGTTTTGATAAATTTCTTCTACAGTCATCGAACCCAAAATGGAACGAAGATGCCCTTCCAAAACTTCTCTTGCTTCATTTTCAAGTTCCTCACGTGTTTTACCTAGAAACTGTTCTGCAGCAGTCGCAATCTCTTCCACTGAAGAACCAATCTTGATGATCGAGGTGCCATCACACATCACTGGTACCCCTTGTTCAGTATAGACTTCTGGCGTCGAAACATCTAACTTGCTTGACAAGAGACTGATCCGATTCGAGCGTTGGAAAACTGGTAAAACAAATGCCCCGCCACCACGAACGATTTTGATTTTATTATTACTTTCATCTGCGTGGACATTTTTACTGCCTAAATAACTCCCGCTAATAATTAATGCTTCATCTGGTTTGGCAGTTTGATATTTTGCTACAAAGACGATCAGTAACATTAAAATGATCAAGACTGCAATAGCAATTGCGATATAAACTCCTGATATTTCCATTTCTTATACACTCCTTCATATTTTTAGCATGCCTTCATAAGGCGTTACATAACAAACTCTTTCTTTTACTTCAATGATCAAGACCTGTTCCCCTTGCTTAGCTGGTGAACTTTGTGGGGCATAAAAGCATGCAGGTCGCGTAATCGAACCAGTCACACTTTTTAATTGGATCTCCCCCATCCCTTTTAATGGTATGGGTGTAACTACGATCGCCATCTGTCCTTCAAAAGTTTTTTCTGATGCCGACAACGTACTTTCAGCATTTTTCATCGGCATTCGGACATAAAAATTGAGCAAAAACACTAAAACAGTTGCAATCGCCCCACTTGAAATCAATAGAAACAGCGAATCTAATTCTGTTAAGCGCTCTCCTAAATACCCAAACAGGCTGGTAAAAGTTAGCCAAGGGACAATGAGTATCGGGTCTATTGGACCATCGAAATCAAAAATATCTCCAAAGACTAGCAGAAAAACTGCAATCCCCGCACAAGTTAAAAGTGTATACCAATAAATCGTCTCTAATGCCACCCCTCCAATCATGTAATCGCCTCCTCCTCTGTTTTGTTCTATCATACCAATAGAATAACTTTCTGTATAGTTTGATCGATAATTTTGTTTTACCAATTTCCCAATGACAATTTAGCCAGTGGGGCGGACACCCCACCGGCAACAAAAGAACTTTGATGCGATCGTTTATTATTTTTGTTCGCTTCTTTTCTTTAAAAAGAAAATGGCTCATGCATCTAGTTTGTGAGTTGATTTTACCGTCATCCCTACAAAAGCTTTCTCTAATTCAACAAGAAGGAATAAAACCAATCCAGGTAGTAAACTGATGCTTGCTTCTTGGACAGTCAACGAAACTGTCCCAATCGCAATTTTTAATGGTGGGAACACTAACATCAATCCTTGTAAGAGGATCATCGCTCCAATCGAATAGAGTAATGCCCGATTTTCAAAAAGATCTTTTGTCAGACTAAATTCAGTCACTCTTCGACAATTAACCATGTAGAAGGCTTGTCCAAAAACCATCGCATTGATCAGAACGGTTTGTTTCGCTTCAGCAGGAACAAAATCCATTGCAACGAACCCTAAAATAGTCATGATGATCCCAACATATAAAATACGCAAAAGTGCATATTTTGATAGGATTTTTTCGTTAATTGGTCTCGGTGGACGATTCATAACATCTTGATCTGCTTTTTCAAAACCCAATGCGTATGAAAGGGTGATCGAAGCGACTAGATTTAACCACAAGATTTGTACAGTAGTTAAAGGTAATGGGAAATTTCCTACCAATGAAAAGAGCAACAGTAATCCTTGGGCTAAACAAGTTGGCAAATAAAAGAGAATCGTCTTTTTCAAATTATCAAAAATACGTCGTCCTTCTTTCACGGCTTTTGCAATGGTCTCAAAATTATCATCTACCAACACCATGTCTGCTGCCTGTTTGCTAACATCGCTCCCTTTGATTCCCATAGCGATCCCGACATCGGCTTTTTTCAAAGCTGGCGCATCATTAACGCCGTCCCCAGTCATTCCAACAATTTCATCTTGTTCTTGGAGATAGGTCACAATAGCCAATTTATGTTCAGGTGTCGTCCTGGCAAAAACATCATTCTCACGGACAGCGATCTTCCATTCTTCTTCTGTCAATTGATCTAGTTCCGTTCCCGTAATCGCCGATTTAGCATTTTTTAAACCTAATTCCTCAGCGATCGCTTTTGCTGTTGCTTGATGATCGCCAGTGATCATTTTTACTCTGATCCCTGCTTGTTGCATTTCCTTGACTGAAGCAATAGCTGATTCCTTTGGCGGATCAATGATGCCACTAAGTCCAATCATCACTAGCTCATTCGTTAATTCTTCATGTGACAATTCACGATCCTTTAACTCTTTCATTGCAAACGCTAAGACACGTTGGCCTGTTTGCGCTAATTGTTCGTTTTTTTGTAACCACATAGCATGATCTATCTGTTGTTGTCTTCCATCTGATCCCAGTTCATATTGCACTTTATTCAGTAAAACATCTGGCGCACCTTTCACAAATAAGATCCTTTTTCCTGCAATCTCATGGACGGTCGCCATATATTTGTAAGCTGAGTCGAAAGGGATTTTATCAACGACTGGATAAAGTTCGATCGGTTGTTGATTGGTCCATTTTAATAAAGCTAATTCCGTGGCATTACCTGAAGTTGGACATACTCCTTGAGTTAGTTGGGTTTCTTGACAATTATGCATCGCTTCAACAAGCCAAGTCTCATTTTTGGTCCAGTTTTTTTCTTCAAGCATTTCCACCCCATAGTTCGCTTTTCTAGTCGCTAAGCTAACCAATGTCATTTCATTTTTAGTCAGTGTTCCTGTTTTATCTGAACAAATTACTGTCATTGCCCCTAACGTTTCAACTGTAGGTAGATTTTTGACGATTGCTTGTTTCTTTGCCATCCGATTGACACCCGAAGATAAAATAATCGTTAAGATCGAAGGAAGTCCTTCTGGGATAGAAGACACGATCAAGGCAATGACAGCTGTCGCTATATAGCCCCAAGTCATGCCATAATAAAAGTAGGATACGGTAGCTAGCAATAAAATCAACGCAGCGATTCCTTTAAATATACTAGTATTCATTTCCTTGATCTTCTTCAATAAAGGCGTTTCTTGTTCAGAGATCGACCCTAATGAAGTGCTGATTTTTCCAATTTCTGTAGCAGTTCCGACAGCGACTACGATCCCTATTCCTCTACCTGATTCCACTTTAGTCCCAGAAAAAGCCATATTTGTTTGTTCCGCTAAAGGTGTCTCAAGCGGTAATGGGTCGGTCGTCTTTTGGATCGCATGCGTTTCTCCAGTAAGAATTGCTTCATCGATTTGTAAATTGAACGTTTCACTCAAACGAACATCTGCAGAAACGATATCTCCAGCAGCCAATACGAGTTGATCCCCCACCACTAAATCAGTTGGTGCAATCTCTTTTTGCTGTCCCTTTTCGATGATGACTGCTTTTTCACTAAGTAATTCCGCAATGCTGTCTAAAGATGAAGCTGCCTTTCGTTCTTGTAAATAGCCGATCAGCGCATTTAAGAAAACAACTAAAAAAATCATACTGCCTTCAATATATGCGCCTGTAAAAAGCTTAACGATCGCAGCTCCTAGTAAAATGTACATCAGTGCATCATGAAAGTAAGAAAGAAATTTTTTCCATTCTGGAACTTTAATACCATTTTCTAAGACGTTTCTTCCATACTTAAGTTGTCGTTCGTTCCTTTCTTGTTCGTTCATTGCTTTTTTTACCATTAATTTTTCTTTGATTTCTATGATTGATAAGGTGTACCATTCTTTCATTTTTTTCCTCCAATAATTCTTACTGATCAAATCATAAAGGTTAGAGTGACTCTAAGGTCAAGAAAAATTTAAGCAAATCTATCTATGTAGAATAAAAAAATCAATTCCATTCACATTTCCCCCACGTTTCGTAGTAAAATAACCTTACTTAAAATGACTGATCAATGGAAGTGATGATTTGAAAATCAATGAATTAGCAAAGCTCTATGATATTACAGCCCATACTTTACGCTATTATGAAAAATTAGGTTTGATTACACCGGATTATGATGAAAATGGCTATCGAAATTATTCTTACGAACACATTGAACAACTGAATACCATCCGTGACCTACGTTATTTTGACGTCTCCATTACTGAGATCGCCGATTATTTGAAGCAAAAAGAAATCAGCAAGACAAAAGAATTATTAGCTTTTGAAATCGAGGCACTTCATCAACTCATCAGTGACTCACAAAAAAAAATCGAACTATTAATCGAACGTGTCCAGTTAATTGAAGAAGCAGAAAGCATAGACTATCAAGAAGTGCTATTAGTGCAGCAACCGAAAAGACTGATTCTTAAAGCTTCTACGGTTGCAACGGATGAACAAATCGACTTTTCGTTAAAAGAACTTCATAAAAAATACGAACCTTTATTAAGCACTAATAATCAAAATCTTTTTGGTAGTATCATCCATTTAGAAGAAGATCCTTTTACCTATCAAGTATTTTATTTTTGTCCTGACCTTACGATTAAAAATGAGGATGCTGAGATACTCCCTGCTGGAAATTATCTTAGTTATAGTTTTAAAGGTGACTATGAACAAAGGAAGAAAGGAATTGCTACCATCATGAACTACCTGACTACCCATTCGCTTCATAGAGCCAGTCCATTTTATGAATCTTATCTGATTGATTTTCACGAAACGAATAAGCCAGAAGAATATGTGACGCGTTTAGAAATTTTAGTTGAATCGTAGCTTGGGATAACTAAATATTTATACAAAAAAACTACGTCTCATTTGACATCAAATATCAAACTCAGACGTAGTAACTCTTTTATAAATCAAGAATAAAAATTTGCTACTAAGTGCTACGAATCAATAAATGTGAAGACTTCAAGTAAGCCCCCGCAAGCTTCGTCATTTTTGTCCGTAATATGCATGCATCCCATGTTTTCGATAGTAGTGCTTATCTAAAAGATATTGTGGAATAGATTGCATAGCAGGATTAATTTTTTCATTTTCTTTAGCCATTAAGCATATTTCGTCTAAGATCAAGCTATTCTCTACCGCCTTTGCAGGGGTTTCACCCCAAGTAAATGGGCCATGTCCATAAACGAATACACCAGGAACTTCAGTAGGAGCTAATTGTCTCTCTTGAAACGTTTCAACAATCACATGACCAGTGTTTCTTTCATAAGCACTTTTAACTTCTTCTTCAGTTAATTGCCGTGTGCAAGGAATCGTTCCATAAAAAGCATCCGCATGAGTTGTTCCATAGGCAGGCAAGTCTCGACCAGCCTGCGCCCACATGACTGAATGAGTGGAGTGCGTGTGGACGATAGCATTGATTTTTTCAAAAGCTTGATACAAAATCACATGAGTCGATAAATCAGAAGAGGGCTTCATCCCATCTTCTTCTAGCGGATTTCCAGCTAGATCAGTCACTACCATTTGTTCGGGAGCCATCTGTTCATACTTTACACCACTTGGCTTGATCACGATCACCCCAAGCGCTCGATCAATCTCACTGACATTGCCCCAAGTCAACTTAACTAGTCCATATTGAGGTAGTGCCAAATTTGCTTCATAAACACGTTGTTTCATTTCTTTAATGATCGGATTACGCAAACTCATAACCTGCCTCCTTTAGCTTCGGATAAAGATAGCTTTTTGCTGCTGCGATTTCTTTTTTAAAATCCGGATTTTTTTCACTCCACATTTCAATTAAAAATGACCCATTATAATTCATCTGTTTGAGTTTCTTTAACAAACCCTCAAAGTCAACACAGCCTGCGCCAAAAGGAACATCACGAAATTGACCTGATGATTCAGTTGTTACTGGATAGGTATCCTTTAAGTGGATGGAAGAAATCCAATTGATCCCTTTTTCTAGTTCACGTTCTGGATCGTTTTCTTGCCAAGCCGAAAGGTTACCAAGATCTGGATAAACTTGAAGATATGGTGAATCAATCTGGCGTTTGATTTCTAAAAATTTAGTGATTGAATTCATAAATGGATCATCCATAATTTCAATTGACAAGATTATTCCATATTCAGAAGCTATTTTGACGCTTTCTTCAAGTCCTTCAATAAATAATTTTCGTGATAGCCTTGTTTTTTTTTCATAATAGACATCGTATCCGGCTACTTGGATAATTTTGATACTTAAGCGCTGAGCAAGTCGGATCGCTTTGACCATCAATTCTTTGGCTTTTACCCGATACGCTTCATTTGAAGAACCAAAAGGAAACCTGCGATGACCACTCAGACAAATGGAATTGATCCGTATGCCCGTCTCTTTCATGTCTTTGCGTATTTGATTGATCATCTCGTCAGACCAATTGAGTCGAGCTAGGCGTTCATCTGTCTCGTCAATCGACATCTCAATAAAGGAAAAACCAAGTTCCTTTGCTAATAAAAAGCGCTCTTTCCAAGAGATATCTTTTGGTAGTGCCTTCTCATAAATTCCGATTTGAGCCAAGTCTATTCCCCCCAAATGCGAATCATTTCTTGTTTAAAATCATTGGCTGCTTTTGCAGGATCGTCCGCACTAGAAATCCCTCTTCCAGCTATAAAAGTTTCCACTTCAATCCCTGCGAATAATTTCAATGTTTCCACGTTTAATCCACCTGTCACAGAAACTGCAAAGCCCATTTCTATCAATTTCTTTACTTTTGTCAGATCCCGTTCTCCCCAAGTTTCACCAGAAAGTAATGCATCTCGACTTTGATGATAGATCACCTGTTGGATACCGATCCTCCGCCATTCAGCTGCTTGTTCATAGGTCCAATCCCCATACAGTTCGACTTGCAATGCCTTCACTTCTTTTTGAGCTGCTTCCATGGTTGGCAGAGTAGCACAGCAGATAACAGTCATAAAATCCGCACCGGCATCAGTTACATTTTTGGCTACCGTTCCCCCGGCATCCGCACATTTTGTATCAGCAACAATTGTTTTCCTTGGAAACATGCTACGAATACAGCTGATGGCTTTGCGTCCCTCTTGCAGACATAAAATGGTTCCAATTTCAATAATATCGACAATATCTCCTACTTGAAATACATCTGCTAATGCTTGTTCTAAATCATTATGATCCAAAGCAATCTGTAATTTTGGTCTGCTCATTTTGTCTTCCTCTTTTATTTAGATTTTTGATACAACGCTGATTCAGCAAATTTTTCACCAATTTCTTTGGCTGACATGACATTTTTAATGCCAATCACTGTAATTCCTTTTTTCTCTGCTTGAATAAACATATTCAAAAAATTGACTGGTGTAAAAACGACATCATACTGAGTCGCAGAACTTTTTCCTTCAGAAATTGCACAATGATGGATTTTGGTAATTGACACACCTAGTTCTTTCATTGCCTTTTCGACGCTTCTCATCATCATCAAACTTGTTCCCGACCCGTTTGCGCAAGATACTAAAATTCTCATTATGTTTTCCTCCTATGTGTTCATTTTAATTTTATTGTTGTGTTTAATTCTCGTTGTGATATTTTTCTGCATATTGCTCATAATCATCGACGATCAAAAAGTACCCGTCTGGATTTTTACGGTATTGTAATTGTGGAATAATCAATAGCCCAACCACGACTAATGCGATACCAACATACCCCAAAAACTTCATCATTACAGTAAATAATGGCCAAGCAGTGGCCCAGTCAAACATACCGAGATAGCCACCATATTTTGACATGCCGATCCAAGTTGCAAAAACGGCCGATCCACCAACTTGAATGATTCCAGAAAGAAATGGGAACAGACAGGCGGCTTTGAAACCACCTCGATTGTTGGCAAAAACTGCGATAACTGCATTGTCAAAGAACAGCGGAATAAAACCAGCAATCACGATGGTTGGTGATTTGAACAAAATGAGTAAGGCAATCATCAAAAATTGACCTAAGGCACCAAACAAGAAGCCAATGGTTACGGCGTTAGGTGAACCAAAACCAAAAGTAGCAGCTACGTCAATCCCAGGAACCGCACCTGGTAGGATTGTATTTGAGATCCCTTGAAAAGATTGTGTTAGCTCATCCACGAAAGTACGGACTCCTAATTGTAAAATGGCTAGGTAGACAGCAAAATTCAATGATGTTGTCATAATATAGAACAAGAAACTTTGTCCTTCTTGCATAAACTGTGCTTGAATCAAATAATCTTTTCCTAGCACTAACAAAATAATTCCAAAAAATAAAAGCATTAATAAAGAAGTTGCTACCATATTTTCATTAAATATAGATAAAAAACCTGGTAATTCAATATCTTCCAATTTTTTATCCACTTTTTTAGAGTGTTCTTTTTTTTGATCACGTTTCTTTAAAACTCGGCTAACTTCGCAAATATATAAATACCAAACATTTGCTGATGTGCCACAGAAAAACCAGCGCCCTCGGTTAACTCCTGGGTGATACCAACTGTTAAATTAGAAGCTACTGCCCAATAACAGCCTAAAATCAGTCCCATAAAAATCAGAACTTGAATTCTTCCTAAAGAGGGAAAACAAAATAATAATATCCAAAAAGCAGTTGCAGATTGTTGAATCTGAACATTTCCAGTTGTAAAAACCGAACGTAATTTTGTATATTTTTGAAAACGAACGAGTAAGATATTCATAACAAAAGCAATCAAAAGTAAAATCATGACATCCCCAAATGTACGACCAAATGTTTCCTCTAATCCAGAGTCAACGGCATTTTGTCCAAAATATGGATCGGTGACCATCGCATCCAGATTAAACCGTTCTTTTAAACCTACTAAAATGGGGCGGAAGTTGTTTACTAATCCTCCTGAACCAACCGTCAAAATGAAGTAACCGACTGTTGCTTTCAAGAAACCAGCAATACACTCATAAAATGGACGTTTCAAGAGAATGTACCCTAGCAGTACAATAAAACCAATCAGATAAGCTGGTTGAGTTAAGATGTTTGTAGCGAAATAAGTCCAAATGCTCAATAAAAAATCAGCCATTCTTTTTTCCTCCTATAAGTTATACTCTTGCATCACCACTCGATAGTCTTCAATCGAATCGGTATCTGCCAAACGATCAATTAGCCCATCTATCATCAACAACTCAGACAATTTTTGAATATTTTCCATATGCTGATCTACATTTTTGGCTGCTAAAGTAAAGAATAAACTTGCTGATTTTTCTTCTTGGTCGAATTGAATGGGTCTTTTCATTTTAGTGAATGAGATAGCTGTTCCATAAACTCCTTCACTATCTGCTGAAGAATGTGGCATTGCCACTTTGGGAACAATCACGATATAAGGACCATGTTCTTCTACACATTGGATGATTTCATCTACGTAACTTTGATCAATCAACTTTTTATCTAATAATAGTTGACAGCTTTCAGCAACAGCTTCCTTCCAATCAGTAATTTCTTTATCGGAATATTTCACCAAGCCTTGATCCAAAAAATATTTCAACATGTTGTTAGCCTCTTTTCTATAAGAATGACGGGAATGGTGTATCGTTTTCTACAGAAAATACATCCTCAAAACCACGGTAGAAATTAAATTCCAGGTCGTCTTTGTTCGTTGGATAGGTAAACTTGCCTCCTACCTGCCAGATATATGGTTTAAAATCGTACTTCAATCGATCCTTTTTAAACTTCCATATTTCGGTAATTTCTTTTGGATCAGCCATAAAATTTGCCCAGATATCATAATGAACAGGGATGACTACTTTAGCCTTTAATGACTCAGCCATTCGCAACATATCGACAGAAGTCACTTTATCCGTGATACCTCGTGGATTTTCACCATATGCACCTAGGCAAACATCAATAGTATGTTCGTTCCCATGTTTCGCAAACATATTAGAATAATGAGAGTCTCCAGCATGATAAATATTTCCACCCGATGTTTCAAATAGATAATTCACAGCGATCTCATCCATTTCTTGAGGTATTTTCCCTTTTAAAGTTTCCTCTGGATCTTCACAAGTGACTAATGCTGTACGGTCAAATGCTTCTAAAGCAACGATAGTTACATCCTCAATTTTGACTTCATCTCCTGGTTTGACGATTATCGTTTTCTCTTTTGGAATTCCCCAGTTCAACCAAGTATTTACTACTTCTTGAGGACCAATGAATTTTGCATTCGGACAATTTTGATGAACAGCAGCTGCTGTATTGATATCCAAATGATCCGAATGGATATGCGTGACAACTAAAGCGTTTACACTTTTCATTTCAAAAGGGTCAATCACAAAAGGTTGCGTCCGCAAGTTCGGTTGCATTTTTTGAACACCACTCATTCGCATCATCTGATGCCCTTTTTTCATCATCCCATTTCCATGACTACGTTTACCTGTCCCACACCATAAATCACACAAAATATTTGTCCCTTTATGCGTCTTTAACCAAATCCCGGTACAACCTAACCACCACATCGCAACCGTTCCTTCTTTTACTTCCTCTGCTTCGATCTCTTCATTCAAGTAGGTACCCCATTCAGGAAATGTTTCTAAAACCCAATTTTCTTTTGTGACATCATTGACATGTTTGCTCATTGTAATGCTCCTCTCAAGAACTTTCTTTTGTTGACATCTAAATCATAATATGCGGCGTCAAACATGAAAACCCTTTTATATGAGTGTTTGTTATTTATATGATCGTTTTTGTTAGTTAATTGATTTTTTTAGTATGATAGATGTAGTTAATAAACTTTATATGAATTTTTGAAGTAATAAAAATCATATATACAAACGACATATAGGAGGGTAAATAATGAAAAATTCCATTGTCAATATTGAGAAGCGGCAAAAGGATATTTTGGAACGATTACAGCAAAAAGAGCAAATGACAACATATGAGTTAGCTGAATCTTTAAAAGTCTCTATTAGTACAATACGCAGAGACCTAAACTTATTAGAAGAAAAAAATGAGATCATTCGCAATTACGGGTATTGTTCTTATAATTATGATAATCGTACAGACTTTGATCAATCTGGTCCAGAACGGCTGAAACAAGCAATCGCTCGTGAAGCTTGTAAATACATCAATGATTATGATACCGTATTCATAAATTCTAGTTCTACTGCACTTAAAGCGGTTGAATATGTACGTGCCAATCACCTGACAATTGTCACAAATAACGTAAAAATCACTTACTCCCCTCACAAAGAAAACTGCAATTATATCTTGACTGGGGGTGAGATGCGCTTTCCAAAAGAAGCATTAGTGGGTGATATCACATTAAATACCATTTCTTCAATGAATGCTGATGTCTGTATCATTGGTTGCAGTGGCGTATCGATCGATAATGGCGTAACAACTAAAATTCTCAATGAATCAACGATCAATGAAATGATGATTCGTCAAACGTTTAAATGTAAGATTCTAGTTGCTGATCATCGTAAAATTGGTTTAACATCGAAATTTAAAATTGCAGATATTTCTGTTTTTGATTATTTGATTACCGACCAGTTTTGTTCTGAAAAAGTAATTGCTGAAATCAACCATGTTGGGGTCAAAGTCATCCAAATCAGTTAAAAAAAGCCGGTGTGAATGGAACAAGGTTCTGTCCCAGCCACATCGGCTTTTGCTTATTTACGAATGATGTTCAAACATAATGACCTGATCCATTAAGTCAAAACTCTTCAAATCAGCCTTTCAGCGATGGTTCGCTCTTACTTACTTAATAACAGTCTTTTTATTAAGCGTGATAACGTTCTACACCATCTAGGTATGTTGCTTCTAAAGTCATATCTGGATTCAATACGATAAAATCAGCGTCCCGTCCTTTTGCGATCTTGCCACAAGTATCATCGATCTTGCAGCTGATTGCTGGTACTAAGCTTCCCATCATCACAGCTTGTTCAGGTGTAGCTAATCCCCAGTCTACTACATTTTTGATTGCTTCTTTTAATTTCAAGATACTTCCTGCTAAATTACCTGATTCTAAGCGAGCAGTTCCATCTTTCACGACCACTGGAAATTCTCCTAAATTATAATTGCCATCAGGCATTCCACCAGCCATCATGCAATCAGTGATCAATGCCACATGGTCATGACCTGCTTTTTCCATTAAAATTTGAGCAGCATTTGGATGAACATGATGCCCATCACAAATCAATTCTGAAAAAACATGTTCTAGCGATAGTAGCGCACCAACCATTCCAGGTTCACGATGATTTAATCCACGCATGCCATTATACGCATGGACAAAGACACTGGCACCTGCTTCTACTGCCTTTTGTGCTTCATCGATCGTCGCATTACTATGACCCAATGAAACAACCACACCTTCATCTGTCACTTGTTTGACAAACTCTTCAACGCCTTTTCGTTCTGGGGCTAGGGCAATTTTTTTGATCAGTCCGCCAGAAGCTTCTTGCCATTCATGGAAAGTATCAAGATCAGGGTCTCCAAAATAACTTGGATTTTGCGCCCCTTTATGTTCTTCCGTAAAGAATGGTCCTTCAAAATAGATTCCTTTAATTTTTGCTCCAGGAGCTTCTTGGTACATTTTTCCAATTGTTTCAGCTACATCTTTTAAACGTTCTTTACTTGATGTTAAAGTAGTTGGTAAAAACGATGTTACTCCACAAGAAAGCAATCCTTCTGACATTGCTTTCACACCTTCTGCATCATTATCCATCACATCATGGTTCATATAGCCATGAATATGCGTATCAACTAGACCAGGAGCGATCCATTTTCCGCTTTGATCAATGATATTGACTTCTCCTTCAGGTGTGTTTTGGGTATACTCCCCAAAAAGACCATCAGTGATTTCAAGATAACCTGCATTTTTGACACCGGATGACAAAAAGAATTTGTCTGCGTAGATAAAAGTTCTCATTCTTCTCTCTCCTTTGATTTTCTATCCTAAAGGTACTCTTATTTTGGAGATAAGTCAAGAATGGTCTACACCATTTAGAGACTTTTTGCTATTTTTTTAACTGATTGTGCCAATTCTTCATAAAAGAGAGCTTTATTGATTTCACCTTTCTTTTTATAAATCAAACTCTTTAAAATAAATAAATCATTAAGGTAATAATAACTATTTTTATCTTGCGCCCACCGTATTCCTTGATTTACTTGTTCTAAAGATAGTTCAATTTCTCCTTGGTGCAATAAAAAGCTTCCATAGTTATAAAAAATTTGAGTAAACTCACTTTTGGTTCGATCTTGGATCGTCTCTTGGAAGAGTTGGATACTACGACTTAAATAGTACCTAGCTTCCGCAGTTTTGCCAGCTACGCCATAGATTTTGCCAATGCAACTGACTAGCTGGATCTCAACATCTGTCACTTGTGTTCGATCTTTTAATGTAGAATAGGAGAGCGCTTCTTTTAAATAACTAAGTGCTTGAGTAATATTTTTTCGTAATGTAAATTCACAGACGCCTAAGTAATAATAATATTTTTGAAAATCCGCAGCTTCGTACAAATTTTCTGTAACTTCTGGCGATTTTAACACTTGCTCCAGCTTGCGATAATCTCGTTGCTGAAAATACAAGTCTGTTAATTCAAAATTCTTTAAGACCGCTCGAATTTTCCCATGAGATAAACGCATGACATGATCGATCGTTACGCCTAAACGTTGGCAAATTTGTGCCATTACAACAACATTTGGTAGCTCTTCATTATTTTCAATTCTGCTTAAAACACTCTGTGAACAAATATCTTGCGAAAGCATTTTTTGTGTCATCTTCTGTTCTTTTCGAATTTCTTTTATGATTGTACCAAAGGAAGTGACCAACGTTTCCATAAGCATCCTCCTTCAAAATATGCGTATTCGCATTATACCAATATTTTACTTTACGGAAGAAGAAACATCAAGAAAAGTCCTATCAAAAACTTGTCCGACTTTTTTCCTTCCTTATTTTTGATTTAGCTAGTGATTATTTCATCTCTCACACCAAAAAGAGCCAAAACTTGAGTTCGGCTCTTTTGAGTAAAAACATCCATGACAGGCTATTTTTGTCGGTAAGTCGATAAAAATTCACGCATTTTGACAGCAGTCGTTTTCAGATCATCCATCTTTGGTAAATAAACGATTCTAAAATGATCCGGTTGATGCCAATTAAATCCCCCACCATGAACCAGCAAGATATGATGTTCATGTAGGAAATCTAAAACAAACTTTTCGTCATCTAAAATATTGAAACGCTTCGTATCAATCTTAGGAAAAATGTAAAACGCTGCTTTAGGTTTTACTGCAGAAAGGCCGGGAATGTCATTAATGGCATTGTAAATAAATTCTCGTTGCTCATAAATACGCCCACCAGGTAATAATAATTCATCCACACTTTGATAACCACCTAATGCCGTCTGAATGATTTGCTGAGACAATACATTGGAACAAAGACGCATCGAAGAAAGCATGTTCAATCCTTCAATATAGCCTTTAACATGTGATTTATCTCCACTCAACACCATCCAGCCAACACGAAATCCTGCAACACGATGGGATTTAGATAAACCATTCAACGTCACGACAAATAAATCTGGTGCCAAGGTAGCGATTGGAATATGTTCTAAACCATCCATGACTAAACGATCATAAATTTCATCAGAATAAATAATCAATTGATTTTGACGAGCAATCTCCACGATTTGCTCTAAAATCTCTTTTGGATACAATGCTCCAGTTGGATTATTTGGGTTGATGATCACGATTGCTTTTGTTCTACTCGTTATTTTTGATTTAATGTCATCAATATCAGGATACCATTCTGCTTGTTCGTCACATATATAATGAACAGGTTTTCCACCAGCCAGTGATACTGAAGCCGTCCATAATGGATAATCAGGCATCGGAACTAAAACCTCATCCCCATTATCAAGTAGACCTTGCATACACATTGTGATCAGTTCGCTGACTCCATTCCCTGTATAAATGTCGTTGATCGTCACATTGGGGAACTTTTTGATTTGACAATATTGTTCAATCGCTTTTCTTGCTGAAAAAATGCCTTTAGAATCAGAATAGCCTTCTGAATCTCGTGCATTCATAATCAAATCACGTATCACTTCATTTGGCGCTTCAAATCCAAAGGGGGCAGGATTTCCAGTATTTAACTTTAAAATACTGATCCCTTCTTCTTGCATACGTTCGGCTTCTTCTAACACAGGTCCACGTACGTCGTAGCTTACGCCTTCTAGTTTATTGGATTTTTCAAATTCTCTCATAACGCTATCCAATCCCTCATTTCAAAATAAACAGAAATTTCTGATTTTTTATTTTTTACTTATTTTCAATATCATACTCTATCCCTCTAAAATTTACCACAATTTTAAGTAAAACCATAAGAAATTTTAGTTAGTTTTCAAACTCATTTCCGTCGATATTCATTGAATAAATTCGCACCCCAGTCCATAGCAATTCCGCAAATAACACCCAAAAAAATTCCGGCAGACAAATCTTTCAATACAATACCAAGAATTAGCCCAACACTCATTCCTAAGATAGAAAACTCCCCATCATATTTTTCCACTTTTTCTCTCCCTTTTCATCTTGACATCTGCGGAAATACTCGCTATCATTAATTTATTGTTATTATACGCAGACGTGATGGAACGGCAGACATGCAAGATTGAGGGTCTTGTGAGCGTACGCTCGTGTGGGTTCAAATCCCATCGTCTGCATCAATGACTAGTCGTAGAGCATTCCGTGCTCTACGTTTTTTTGTTTTCTTATTCACGTCTTATTAATAAACTTACTGTTCGTTATACTAAACGACCTGACTTCTGATAATTTTACGCATAAATTCTTCTTT
The DNA here is from genome assembly GCF_040887305.1 of Enterococcus sp. C57. Classification (NCBI taxonomy): domain Bacteria; kingdom Bacillati; phylum Bacillota; class Bacilli; order Lactobacillales; family Enterococcaceae; genus Enterococcus; species Enterococcus sp. C57. The sequence goes on from NZ_JBFOFP010000005.1 coordinate 52,780, forward strand.
CTATTTTACTCTTCCTGTTAATTTACTGCTAATGATTACCATGGACAGTTCCTTCTTATGTTTCATAAGATAGCTTTTTTGATTATTTCTCCTTATTACGATTAAGCAATGAAATCAGTATTGTTTTATCTGCATGCCTTCTATTTTGCCCATCTTGATCATTTTTTATACTTACAACCTATGACCTATACTGTAAAAGAATTATGAGAACGATGAATATTAGGAACCATAATTGAACTCTTATTCAATCGATCCTTTTAAATAGTGTAACGCTTGTTTACAGTTCTTGAATCCTTTTGCTTTCCATTGGACATTTCTCTTTCTTGACTTATATATTTCATTTTTTTCTCATCATCAAACTCGTATTCTTATAAATAAAGATGACATTACCAGCTTATAACCTTATTTTATAAGCTTAAGCAGTATTTTAGTACTAATATAAAAATTAGTTTATAATTAGAGTATGTCAAATATGGAGAGGAGAAATAACAAATGAAAACTTTAGACATTATTGCTTTAACATTGTTGATCGTTGGTGGATTAAATTGGTTATTGGTTGGTTTATTAGAATTTGATTTAGTTGCTACTATTGCAGGTGGATCTACGACAATTCTAGCTAAAGCGATCTATATTATCGTAGGAATTTGTGCTATTTATTGTTTGAAATTCTTTCCACTTATTACAAATAGAGTAGAACGATAATTTTTTAATTATCCTCTGTTCCTAATATAAATAAAGCAGTCATGAGCGTTAGTTTGTATGCTCATGACTGTTTTTATTTATATTCATGTAAGCGTTATCCGAGACAAAAGAGAGATTTTTTCTACAAAAAAACGTGAGATTAACCTTTTCTTAATAACTAGACAGCTACTCTTTTCAGAGACATTATGCTTGATTTCACGACAAAGAAATCGCTTTCGATTACATATGTTACCTCAAATATTACAAAAAAGGTAGATTTGTCATAAAGCTATTACCTATGAAATATATCCCCGTGGTAAAGTATTCCTCGTTGGTCACAACAAAACTATTTTTAAATTTACGAAGGAGCTTTTACATGAAATCACTTAAAACATTACTATTAGGAACAACTTTGACTGCCGGCGCACTATTCTTTATGGGAACATCTGCACATGCGGACGAAGCTTATACCGTTCAATCAGGTGATACGCTATCAACGATTTCTCAAAAATACGTTGGTGATAACTCCTTGATCCAAACTATTGCAGAAAAAAATTCAATCTCAAACATCAACTTGATTTATTCAGGTCAACAATTAACAATCCCAACAGGCGAACAAGCAGCAACAACACAAACAGCTTATCAAGCGCCTGCTCAAACAAAAACAGTGGCTGAACAACCAGTGAAGCAAGAACCAGTTCAACAAGCAGCACCTGCTCAACCAGTTGCTCAAGCAACGCAAACAGTGGCACAAGCAACACCAGCAACAACAAACACAAGCTCAGCGAAAGAATGGATCGCTCAAAAAGAATCTAGCGGTTCTTATACAGCAACAAACGGTCGTTACATCGGACGTTACCAATTAGATTCTTCTTACTTAAATGGTGACTATTCAGCAGCAAACCAAGAACGAGTTGCTGAACAATACGTATCTTCTCGTTACGGCTCATGGGAAGCAGCTAAATCTTTCTGGGAAGCAAACGGTTGGTACTAATATAAAATAGCTTGTTTAAAAAGCGAAGGTCCCTCTTTAGGATCTTCGTTTTTTTTTACTAAGCAAAGCGTAAATGAAAAAAATTGGCAGAAATAGTATCCTTTCTGTCAATTTTTTTGGTAATTTCGATTTTCTAATTCCAGTTTGGCAAATGGTGGTTCGTTCATCGTGTTTTTTGAACAGTTGTGTTTGTCTAACTGCTCAAAATTATTTTTTGTTTCTTTCATGACGTTCAATAAATAGTTGTTCTCTGCTTTCAATCGTTTCACTAATGAATTCAAATAATTGTTTTCTTTATGTAATTCGTCTATTGTTTTACTCTTTTCGTCTGTCATATGATTTGAATAGTTATCTGTTTCTCTTCCTGGTTTCTTCATCCCCACCTCAGAAGGCAACAACGAGTGGTGAAGCAATTTAGTATACAGTTCTTTGTATTCCTGATACTCAGCATTCAATTGTTCTTTCATATGATCATTTGTCGATTTTTTTCGATAGATGGATGTCTTATTTTGTTGAAGAACTGCTTCTAATTTTTTGAGTAATTCTGTTTCTATTTCACAGTTTTTATATTTGGACATAATATAAGCAGAATTGAGACGTCCTTCTTTCATGGGTATTAGGCCAATATGTAAGTGTGGTTTCTCTTCATCAAAATGAACATGTGCATAAATGATATTCGATAGACCGTATAGTTTTTGAAAGGTTTGAACAATTTGTAAAAAAAATAGTTTTGTTTCTCTTACTGATAATTTTTTTAATGCCGATTCTTTAAAGATGATTCGCCATTCAATTAATATTGTCCAATTAGAATGAATCGATTTTGTTGAAGATAAATGGGTCAAATATTTTCTAATGATCTTTTTATAGTCAATAAATTTCTTATTTAAAACATCATAATTTAAAGATGTTTTATCTGGTTGTACAATACTTGATTCAACTATTTCTCTTTGATTATGTCTTTGGACTTGTTCTAATTCATAAAATCGATAATCCGTTTTTTCTAATTTGATTGATTTAATAGTTCTGCCTCCTTACTTTCTTCTTACTATGTGAATCTTTCAAACAAGTAAATAAACAACGTTTTCATCTAAAGTTTAGTTAATTCTATCCGAAAAAACAAACCGAAAAATTCCTATTTCTTGGTAATTATGTACTTTTAGTGAAATAAAAAAGGACCCTCTTTAAAGGATCCCAAGTAAACCAGTTAAAACAAAACCTACTTCGTGAATTTTCGAGTGAACTAAGATAATAAAGCAAGCTTTGGCCCGCCTCTAAATAACTATTTTTTATTATGCTAGCTATGATTCGTTAATCAATACGGAGTGTTCCATCAATGGTTGTTGTATTGATTAGTTCTTTTTCATCATATACTTTATAATATATCTTTATGCCATGCGTACCCGAGGAAGGCATATTCTTGAAAGCAACCGATTCAATCCCATTGTTGGGTGGAATCAATCCTGAAACATATAATTTTTTTTGATTAGATGCTAAATAGTATTCTACTTGTATATTATAGGAGTTGACACCCACATTACGTACATCCACGTGGGCTTTTCCCTCTTTATTTAATTCGACTTCATGCTTCAATACAATCCGAACATTGTCTTTATCGACTTCTTCCTGCATCTTTTTTAATAATTCGCCATTATTCAACTGAGTGATGTTCTCATCAAAATCTGGCAATCCTGTAACGACTTGAGGGGGAGATTGATTAAAATAGAAGTATCCACTGATCCCCAATATCAAAAGTACTACAGAGAAGGTTATCAGGATATATGTGCTTTTTTTTCTTTGTTTTGCTTTATGTGCCATTTAAAAATCTCCCTTTCTGATAAAATCAAAAACAAATCGTCTCAACCAGATGGATAAAAAAATCATTCGTTGAGCATTTACCTTTATTTCTTTTCAAACAATCCACATGTTTTTTTGTTTATCAACTAGTTTCTTTCGTTCCAACAGTTTATACTTTCAATGATTAGCAGAACTCCAACTATTTGGAATCCTGCTAAATGGTATTCTAAGACAGTCATGTCATTGTTACTATGTGCGAAATCCCCTGTTTATTCTGCTGGGGATTCCAATAATATATGATATAAATGAAACAAATCACGCTTTTTTATGATTCAGTATCTTTTAAAGCAGTGAAATTAAACGTTATTTCGTAACTTGGTCTAACCACTTGATTTTCTTTAAATCCTTCAGCGATTTTTCCTTCGAATTTTAACGTTTTAGATGAAGATTTATCTAATTCTGTTAAATAAGTAGGGCTATTAAGAAATTGACCCGCAACACTTTGTAAACGGACGCCCGCTTCATTTGTTGGCGTAAAGTATAAATCCTGTCTTACACCCGATTGACTTTTTTCTTCAAATTTTGATATTTCAATCTTGACTCTACGTGCACTAGAATTATTTGTTACGGTATAAATAGGTGATAAGATATTAGGAAGTGGCTGGCCATCATCTGTTACCGCATTTGCATAACGTACTTTTGTAGGTACAGTGATGTCAACATAAGATACATCTTCCGGTCCGACCGGATCCCATGGACCAATCCAGCCATCCACTCCAATTTGTGCATTATCTTTTCCTTGAATAGTTGCGCTGTCATCCTCAGGGTCACTTAATCCAGGAATCCAGCCTAATTCATTATCTTTAACTGTTTCTGCACTTGCATTCATTGTTCCAATTCCAAATCCACCTAATAAAATAGATGATACTAGTAACACATTTGTCAACTTCTTCATTATTCTGTCTCTCTCCTCGCTGAAAACGTCTCACAACATTTCCATAAAAATAAAATTACATGATATAGTTTTTTTCTCGATTGAGCTCAATCAACATAACCGTTGAGAAAAGGGATACAATTGTTCCAAGTAACATCATATAAACGCTCAATTGTTCACCAGTTTGTGGAAGTCTCACTTTTTTTGAAGAACCTGAATCAGATGGTGTGATCGTTATAGTTGCTTTTTCTTTGGTTCCTGCGTCACTTACGTTATCAATTGTACTGGCATCTGCGTCCGCATCCCATACTCCTATTATTGCTTCAACTTGAATCGTTTGTTCATTTGTGGTTTGTGCATGACAGTTTGTTGTAATGAAAAGACTAACCATTAAAACACCTATCAAGTAATACATCACTCTTTTTATTTCGCTCTTCACCTCCAATACTTTAACGACGCAACCTCCACAATAATATTATCCGTAAAAATAAAATAGAATGAAAACCAAGTTTTACCGATAGATTGGTAAATACCTTTTCCATTAGTAATTGTTATGTAACAAAAAGATGATTAGCTTAGAACATCTAAAAATAATACTTAATTTTTAGCCATATCAGTTGATAAGCGGAAACTTTTCCGAAATTTATAGTTATAGTGCAAACTAACTATCCATACTGGAATTAACTTTTATATGGTAATAATCAACTAATTTATTAATGATATCTTCATCAAAATAACTAGACATCCCAATCGTTGGAATACCGAAATGGTCAGGCGAATATACATCTGTTAAAAGGCAATCGAACTTTTGTAAATAGCCCTTTTGTATTTGAGTAGTAGGATCGAGTATCTCAATTTTGATATTATGTCTAAAATAAAATTGAATTTCCTCTTTGAGCATCCGCATATGATCGTAAGAGCTATCCAATAAAAGTGCTACATTGATACTTGCTTTACTTTCTCTCACGCGTACCCATAGTTCAGACCAAGAAGTTAATAATTTGAAGATGGATTGCTGGATCATTTCATCTAAGTAAGATAAAAATGGATTACCAAGAGAAAAGTAAATATCAAAAAATTCATCTCTTAATGCGGTAACTAACTCAGGACTTACCTTCAACGTATTTTCAAAAAAATCCGTTTTTTTATTGTATAAAATATAAGTAGGTCGCACCGAACTCATGGTCGTCCAATAAATATCATGAATCAATTTATCTCGATTCTCGCAAAGTAATCCAAAACGTTCTTCCAGCAAAGTAATCACATAGCCGATCTGTTTCTTTATTGAGACCGAATCGATTTCAACTCCTTCTGAATGAAAGCGAGCTATTGGATTAATTGGCTGATGGAATTCATAAAATAATTGCTGAAGATTTTCTTTTACACTTTTGATGCCAAAGACATTATGTATTTTTTCTACTAGTTTTTTTTCGTTCATTAGATGTGTAAAATGAAAAGGTATCTCGTTAACTTCTAATTGATAGCCTTGCTTCAGTCGTGTAAAACAGACATACAATTGAAATTTTAAATTTCCCAAAAATAAATGATGGTCATTGTTCACAATTGCCCAAATCGTATTTTCTTTGATGAATATATCAATGATCTCTGAAATCAAATTTCTTTCTTCTTTTTGTATCAATTTTTCGGGCAAATGATATTTCTCAGAAAAATATACTGAAAAGAAGTCTCTGATATTCCCTTCGTTTCCGATAATTTTGATTTGATTGGTAATTTGAAAATCGAAAAACCGGATTTCTTGATTGATTCGATTAATTACCCTTGATACCTGAGTTTCTGAAATATAAAGCAAATCACTAAGCTCTTCTTTAGAAGTAACTTTTCCTAGGAAAATCGTTTCCAGTAATGTGTATTCTAGACTCTTTTCAAGAATTTTTGAATAGATAAATGACTTAGGCGTTGTGATATCTTTCTTTAAAATGATTCCTGCTCTAAAAGAAGTTTCAATTGATAGAGGCTCAATCATTTCGTTGACTTGAGATAGATCATTTCGAATGGTTTTTTCTGAACTATCAATTTTTTCAGCTAATTCCGCAGTCGTAATCCATTCCGTATTCCAAAGGATTTCTAAAATATTCAATTGGCGTCTCAAACGCCCGTCTAATATTTCTCTCATTTCTATTACATCTCTCCTCTCCTAACAGATAAATACTCCTTGTTTTATTTTTAGCATATCCCAATCTTTAAAAATAACCTTAATATACCGAGCCCTTGGTAAAATATCTTTCATAATCTTTTATTTTTTCCACCGATCCATTGAGTTGTTCGTGATGCAAAGTAAAAAAATAGGAGACCAAAGACAATCATTCATCTCGGGTCCCTTTACTAGGTAGATCTATGCAACAAACAGAATCGTTTTCACTAAATAGCACGCTCACTTTTTTTATAGTTAATGTAACGATAACTGCTCTTTGGATGTTCATTCGGAAATACTACTATGATTGTTACTGTATCGTTCAGCCTCTTTCTCAATATGTATATTCAACTTGTTTTGCTTTTAGATGAGTATATTCTTTCTAAAAACGTGTAATTCTTCCTTTTTGTTGATCAAAAAATGATGTAGTTTTTTGACAAATTCTTCTCCAAAATAATTAGGGACGCCAATAATTTTCACATCTCCTAGATCGCCAGTATTAAAGCCATTGGTTAGGACACAATCATAGTGTTTTAGCTGATTCACAGAATTTTGTGCTATTGGCAATAAAATATCAACTTCATATGTATTTCTAAAATGATATTCAATTTCTTCTTTTAGCATTTTTAAATGCCCGGCTGGTGCATCTAATAGCAATGCAGCGTGGATTTTAATCGTTGGCTTACGTATTTCCGAACGAAATTCAGACCATTGTGAAACTAAAGTATAAATGGATTGATAAATCATATTTTTTTTATCTAGAGAATGAACGGTTAGATCGTCATAAATTTCACTGAATTTAGCTTTCAAATTTAAAACGATATCTTGTCGATCATTCATTAATTCGCAGACAAAATCTTCTTCAACGTTATTTAAAATATGCGTTGGACCGATCGTACGAAATATCCGCCACATAACGGCCTGAAGTAGAGCTGTTTTGTTCTGGCAATTAATCTTAAATTCATAGCTAACTTCCAAAATCAGATTTTCCAGTCTTGTTTGTAAGATCGATTGACTAGTCCCTAGTTGTAAGCATCTTTCATTTAATTTGAATGGAGCATGAAAATACTCAAACAGGTTAAACAAAACTTCTTCTGATAGTTCGATACCAAACACAGCTTGCCACCTTTTGTTTAATTCTCGATCTCCAGTAATCATAGAATAATTAAAATAATCTTCCTCTTGTTTAAAGAATGAGCTAGATTTACAACGATAGGCAGCCACCCATAATCTCATTCGCATTTTATTCAATAAAAAATGATGTTGATCATCCATAACCATCTTCTCTTTATTTTGTTTATAAAAAATATCAAGTACTGTATCAATCAGTTGAAATTCTTCTGTTTTAAAAAGTAAATCGGGTGAAAGGTATTTTTCATAGAACAAACTAGAGAAAAGTTTACGGATATTTTTTTCGTGACCGATCAATTTCAAATCATTTGTGATTTTTATTTCGTATTTTTTCATTAAAATATTCATTTTATTATGTAATCGATTGAGTTGGGTTTCTGAAATAAAGAGTTGATCGCATAGTTCCCCTCTTTTCATCATGGGATTGATGAATATCATTTCCAACATTTGACATTCGACACTTTTTTGTAAAAAAAGCGAATAAACATATGATTTTGAAACACCTAAGTCTTTACTTAAAAAAACGCCATATTTTACCGAAGTCTCTATTTTTAAAGGTTCAATTATTTCATTCAGTTGTTTGATGTCTGTTCGGATCGTTTTTTCAACCCCACCTATTTTTTTGACGATCTCTGCAATCGTCAGCCATTCGTTGCTCCAGAGTAACTCTAAGAGTGCTAGCTGTCTTAAACTTTGTTTCGTTAGTAATTGCTTCATTTTCCCCTCCTAATCCCTCAAAATTTACAAACGCTTTGTTTTCTCTATTCTCCTCTATTATTAATTTTAATGTACGAAAATAAGTATGTCTACCATTTCATTAAAATATAAGTATAATAATATTAAAAAAGTAGTGATCAACCTATAAGATTCGTGCTTTTCTGCGAGGTAATATTTTAATAAAAATAACACTCAAGATATCTATTATTAAAATATTTACTACCGGATCTTTTAGAGAACTCCATAAAGAGCCTTTCACTAAAATAATCTTTTTATCATTTTCACTACAATAGAAAAAACGCCTAAATTCGAGGACATTTTCAGCCACAGATTTAAGCGTTTATTTTTTTATATTTAATCGTTTTTTTACATAATCAATACACTGTATTTTTTATTTCAATAAATAGGATAAATCACTCGCTACCGTTGGATAACCCATGATCCACTGCTCTAATTCTTCTTTTTTTGTATGTTGACTGATCAATAAATTCAAATCATTGATTAAATCATCTGCCTGTTCACTAAGGACACTGGCACCAATCAAATACCCAGCTTTGTCATAGATCATTTGGGATTTAGCAAGTGGTTCATTCACACGATGATAGGTAAACCAATTGGTCATATCAATTTCTACTACTTCTTCTTGTCCAGTGAGTTGTTTTTTTGTTACTCCGACCTGAGCCAATTTCGGACTAGTAAAAACGATCGTAGGAATGGAAGGATAACTAATTTTTTCTTTAGTATTTCCTAATACATAGTTTGCAACATAATTTCCTTCAAAGGTAGCAACTGGCGTTAATTTTGGCTCTGTCCGTGAGATGATATCCCCGCAAGCAAAAATCATTGGATTACTCGTTTGAAGATAGTCATTAACAACAACACCATGTTTCGTTGTTTCTACCTTCGCCTTTTCCAGGTCTAGTCGCTCAACATTTGGCTGTCTTCCAGTGGCACAAAAAATCGCATCTGCTTGTAGTACTTGATCGTTTGACTGCAAGGAATAGTGCGTTCCTTCTTGAATAATTCGCTGTGACTCAAAATCAAAAACAAATCGAATCCCGGCTGCTTCCATTTGTTTAACTAATTGTTTGACCAATTGTTCGTCAAATGCTTTTAATGGTCGTTGATTATGGTGAACGATCGTGACATTGCTTCCTGAAGCATGAGCGATCATCGCTAATTCAAATGCAATATAGCCTGCACCAATAAAAATAATGTCCTGAGGCAATTCACTTAATGATAAAAAGTCAGTACTTGTTTGTAAAAATTCATTCCCATCAATAGGTAAAATCGATGGTCGTTGACCAGTAGCAAGAATGAAATGTTCAGCTGAAATTTTTTCTTCTCCTACCATGATCGTATTTTCATTGATAAAGCGTGCTGTTCCAGCTAGATAATCAATGTCAGCTGCTGCTAATTCTTTTTGACGATTCTTTGAAACTGGATCTGTAAAACTGCGCTTAAATGCTTGTAGTTCTTGCCAATCAACAGTTGGTACTTCGCTGAATCCTTTACCCAACAACTGTTCAATTCGTTTTCTTGCTTCCACACTATTTAGTAGAATTTTTTTAGGGTCACATCCTCGATTAGGACAAGTACCACCCCAAAGATTTTCTTCGATGATCAAGACGTTCTTCCCTGCTTTTTTTAACCCATAAGCCACGCTCATACCAGCTACGCCGGAACCAATCACAACTTCATCATATTCTTTCATTTTCCCTTTCCTTTCTAGATAAATAAGTGAAGATATCTTTTCTTGTAATCTCCCCTAGATTTTCCTCATTTTCTCGAATATTTACTGCTTCATGTTGGATCAATAATTCGAATACTTCAGTCAGCGATGTACTTAAGTAAACATCTGGAAAATCCGCTTGATGAAGTCCTTTGCTGTAATCGTCAGCTACGATCAGCTCTTTTACTGTTTGTTGTTTTTGTTGAATCGTTTCATCAAAAAAGCTCCGTACAAATTCATTTTTAGGCTGAGTCAACAACTGGTCGGGTTGGTCACATTGAATTAATTCGCCCTCTTTCATGACAGCGATCCGATCTCCTAATTTTATGGCTTCATCCATATTATGCGTCACAAAGACGATCGTTGTGCCTAATTCTCGATGTAAGGAAAGTACAAGGTCTTGTAAAGAAGCTCGAGACAAAGGATCTAAAGCACTAAATGGTTCGTCCATCAAAATAACTTCTGGGCTAGCTGCCAAAGCACGGACGATACCGATCCGTTGTTGCTCTCCACCGGATAATTCCTGTGGCATTCTATTTCGATAGATTGTAGGATCAAGTCCGACTTTCTCAAGTAATTGGTCAGCTATTTTTTCTCTTTTTCTTCTTTCCCATCCTAGCATTTCTGGAATAACTTCGATATTTTGTTGGACAGTCATAGTTGGAAACAACGCAATTTGTTGTAAAACATAGCCCATTTTCCACCGCATTTTTTGTAAATCATAGTCTTTTAACGATTTACCCTTGAAGAATATCTCCCCTGCGCTCGGCTGAGATAGACCATTGATCATTTTAAGCGAGGTCGTCTTCCCGCTACCAGAGGGACCCACCAAAACAAAGATTTCCCCTTGTTCAATCGATAAGTTTAGTTCTTTAATTGCATATTTTTCGCCAAATTTCTTTTGGACTTGCTTGAATTCTATCAGATTATTCATTTATTCCCCTCCTTCAGTAGTCCTTCTTTTTCCAAGAATGCATGCGCTACTTCCGCAGGTTGTTGTTTTTCTACATTCACTTGATAATTCATTTCAATCATTTGAGATTCTGTTACTTTGTCAGCGAGCTTGTTTAGAGCTGCAACGATTTCTGGATGTTCCTTCGCAAAGGCTTTGGTCATCAAAGGAGCTCCTTGATAATCTGGAAATAATCCCTGATCATCTTCTAAGGTGACAAGGTCATATTGTTTTAGATCACTATCCGTCGAATAAGCATCTACTACATTGACATCTCCGTTATCGATGGCTTGATAGCGTAAACTTGGTTCCATACTTTGTACACTTGGAAAATTAAGTTTGTAAAGTTCTTGGATTCCTTTATAGCCATCCGAACGATCAATAAATTCTAATGTGAAACCGGCTTTTATCTGATCTTCAATCTTTCCCAAATCAGAAATGGTTTTTAGCCCATTTTCTTTGGCAAATGATCGCTTCACCGCTAAAGCATAGGTATTTTGATACGCCATTGGTTGAAGAAGTGTCATTTCAAATTGTTCACCTAATAAGCGATTCGCTTGATTATAGGTTTCTTTTTCATTCAATTCTTTATTTTTTAAGTCATCAGGTACTTTAACTAAGCTTTCTAACACAGTTCCTGTAAATTCCGGATAAATATCGATCTGTTGATTCTCCAATGCACTAAAAAGAAAACTGGTTTTGCCGAAGTTCGGTTTTAATTCAACTTCAACATCTGAATTATCTTCAATTAATTCTTTATACATTTGAATCAAAATATCTGGTTCTGAACCTAATTTCCCAGCAATTGTCACCTTATCTTCTTTAAAGAGTCCGCTTTGATACAAAGATATTCCACCGATTCCCAAAAAGATAAGCAATAAAGTGATAACTGTATATCGAGGTTTCAAATGTTGAAGAAGTCTGATTAAACTACTGAAAATAATTGCTAACAAAGCTGAACTGATTGCACCGATCAGTGTCAAAACTGGCGTATTGCGATCGATTCCTAATAAAATAAACGTTCCTAAGCCACCGGCACCGATCAATGCTGCTAACGTCGCTGTTCCAATGATCAAGACAAGGGCTGTTCGAATACCTGAAATAATCACTGGTAATGCGATTGGCAATTCCACTTTGATCAACCGTCTCATGCGTGACATACCAAAAGCAACTGCTGCTTCTTCAATGGATGGATCAATTTCACTAAGTCCGATATACGTATTTTGAAAAATTGGTAATAACGCATAGATCACTAATGCAATCAACGCTGGCACTGTTCCGATTCCAACGAAGGGGATCAACAATCCTAATAAAGCTAAAGATGGGATCGTCTGTAAAACACTGGTTATCTGCAACAATACTTCTGCCATTTTTTTATGGTTCACTGCCCAAATAGCTAATGGGATTGCAATAACAATCGCAATCAATAAGGCAATTAATGAAATTGATAAGTGCTGAAATGTTGCGGAGATCAATTCTCCTTTTCGCTCAACAAGCGTTTGAAAAAAATTATTCATAGGATCTTCCTTTCCATTCTAATTTAAGTATAAACATAGACGAAAAAATCCCCAACTAAGTTGTCTGAAAAGAACAAAAAAGATGCGTAGTTCATCATTTGTAAATCCAACTCCCCGGCAATTCTCTGAATATGCTTCAAACTAGCAATAAAGTCCTTAATCAATAAATGGAAAGAAAGAGGAAATTTATTTCTTCAAACTCTATGTATTTCTTTCATATAAAAAAAGACACATCTCACGAATTTGAACGAGAAATGTGTCTAATTTATTTGAATATAAAAAAACAGCCAGTAAAGCAGAAACCTCGTGGGGGAGATAATTTTTACTGGCTTGTTCATAAATTATTATACTGTAAGTTTTGTCCAATGATAAAAAAAAGTAATAAATGATCGTTTTAGAGTCATAAACGTTCAATTTTTCTCGAAATTCCTATTTTTTCTCAAATGACTAGCTGGTTTGCTCTTTCTTTCACTCCGTATAATGGATAAAATTCTTGACCTTTTTGATACAAAATTTCTTTTTCACGATTTTTCATCAAGAAAACAAGCAACTCTTTCATCGGCAGATTGGGTTTATTTGGTTCAAATAAAAACACACATTGAGTCTCACCTTTTCTTCGAATGCTCGTCAAAGCCTGCAGATTATCATGAAGATCACAATAGATGCCTTTATATTCTCTTTTCGTTGGAGAAGTTGTGATGAGTGTTAATAGATCAGCTGCTCGCATAGTTACTCCTTTCCTTGGACATCCTTTAAATGTTGAAAAAATTTTTCAAATTATCTATTGAAGATTCTTAACTAATAAGTATAATAAAGAAGTTGCTGAAAATTTTCAAAAGAAAAGAGGTTTGAGAATGAAAAAAATAAATCTATTAATTGATCTGGTTGGTATCAGTTTTGGCGCTGCACTTTATGGTTTAGCTGTGACCGGGATCAATATTCCTGCTAAATTAGCAGATGGTGGTGTAACAGGAATTGCCCTTTTACTTAATAATTTATTCGGTTTTGCTCCTTCCATTACATCACTTATTATCAATTTACCATTGCTATTGGTTTCATTATTCATTTTTGGTAAGCAGGCTTTTCTGCGAACGATTGTCGGAACCTTTGCCTTAGTGTTCTTTTTACATTTGTGGGAAGGACTAAACGTCCATTTTGCTGTCCACAATCTTTTACTCAATAGCCTGATGACTGGTGTATTATCTGGTATCGGTTGTGGTCTGGTCTTTCGCTTTGGTGGAAGCACTGGCGGAACAGACATTATTTACCAAGCCTTTGAAAAATATTTCCATATCAAGATCGGTAAAAGTCTATTCTTGATTACATTTGGTATCTTGGTTGTTTCTTTATTATATCTGGATGTAACACATTTTGTTTATACCTTACTCAGTTGCTCCATCTTATCTTATACGTTAAACAAAGTGAAATATCTCGAAGTAAAAGGTTCTCTCAATCCTTTTTCTGCAAATCGTTCAAAAGAACCTTTTGATACTCTTGATTCTGCAGAACAATTTGAATAACATTCTTAAATGATTGATTAGCGACTGAAAAGTATATTTCTACTTTTCAGTCGCTATTTCGTTACTAGCAAAACCTCCAGTAATCACTACTTTACCATGTACTTTTCCAGTCTCTACTTCTTTCGTTGCCTGCTTTAAAGTCTCTTTGCTGATGCCTTCTCTGTATACTTTTCCTAAAGTAGTATGGATTTTTTCTTCTTCTACCAATGCTGTCAAATGTTTTAATATTTCCCCTTGTGTCTCGATTAGTTGACCATAATCCGTTTTAGTAAACATATACTCCCATTCAAATGAAACAGATAAATTTTTAAAACTTGCAATATCGATTGGTCCATCAAGTCCTACGATCATCCCAATTTTCCCCATAGGTTGAATCATTTCTGCCAGCTCAGTTAGATAGGGACGGATATCATGTAAAACCGCTACGACATCGACGGTGCTTATCCCAACCTTTTCTAGTTGAGGCTTTAACTCTTGATGGTAATCAATTGGATGATCGACCCCATTTTCTTTTAACCATTGAAAGTTTTTGGGGCTGGCTGTCGCAACCACCTCTAACCCACTCCATTTTGCTAATTGTGTGAGAATCGAACCGACACCTCCAGCACCGTTGATGACCAATATTTTTTTACCTTTATTCGCTGATTCTTTAGGAATCAATTGAAATTTCTCAAATAAGAGTTCATAGGCGGTGATTGCAGTTAACGGTAATGCTGCACTAGCTTCGTCCGTGAGATTTTCTGGTGCTTTTGCCACAATTCGTTCATCTACCAACTGATATTCTTGGTTACTACCTGGTTGTTTTGCTGAACCAGCATAATAAATACGGTCTCCTATCTCAAAATTTTCAGATTGGGGACCTTTTGCAACTATTCTCCCTACCGCATCAAATCCCAAAACAGTTAAAGACTCTTGTTTTGGCGTCTGCATTCTAAATTTTACATCCACTGGATTCACTGAAACCGCTGAAATCTCCACCAATAACTCCCTTTTTTTAGGAACCGGAGTTTCTGCCAACTTTTCTAAAAAACTATTTTTGTCAGTCAATGGTAATCCCTCATAAAACCCTATTTGCTTCATTTGTTTTTTCATAGAAACCTTTCCTTCTTTCTTTATACAAAAAGACCTGGATCAATCCACGAAAGGAGTTATCCAGGCTTTCCATTATTTAAAATAGCTATTTTCTCCCAAAGAATTCCCTTGTTCTTCTATCAATCCTTTTAATGATCTTTCTAAAACACCATGATTTTTATCTTTTCTTTTTGATGTCGCACTGAGTGGTTCTTTCTCAGCTTTGTTAAAAGGTTGTACAGAAGGAGAGCCGGCTTTTTTTGTTTGGTAAGGTACCGGTTCATTATCAAATAACAAATATGAATCTTTCATTTTTTTCATTGAATCAACTAGTTCTGCGTCAGAAATACTAGATACTTTTGGATCAGGAATAATTGATGCTGGCACATACTTAGGTACAAAGTAAGAACGCCCACGACCATTTTTTTGTTGGTTCGATGTATAGGCTTTGGTACTTGTGTGCTGCTCTTGGCTCTTCTGACTATTCATTGAATCAGCCGCTTTTCTCGTCCGCTGATTAGTCAATGGGCGATTACTTGCTTGATGCGTATGATAATCAGGAAGCTGTTCTTTGTGTCTGACTAAATTTTCTTTTGGAATTGTTGATTTTTTTGAATTGCTCAAATTTCGACGTTTGCGTTGTTCTCTAGCATCGCCTTGAGCAAAGTGAAATTCTTGCATTTGCTCAAACATTGGTTGATTATTGTTTTCGGTTAATAGATCATCCTGTCCATCAAATAAAACACGCCTTTGGTTTTTTGCTAGTTTGACGCCAATTTCGTCATCATAGGCAGGAAAACGAAAATGTTTCCGTCTAATTTCATTCATTTTAAACCATCCTTCTCATAAATGGAACTTTTCTCAATCATAGCATAATTTTTTCATTTTCCATAGTAACCATAACTAAATTTAACCTCTTTCGACGGTCATCTGGTCGTTTCTCGAATGACCAATTCAGGGAAAAATCGACGATATCCTTGACTTTCTCCTTTTTCGGTAATTTTTTTTAACAACATTTCACCACAAACTTCACCCATTCGTACGATATCTTGTTTTACCGTAGTTAATTTGGGTGAACTGATTTGGTCTAAAAATACACCATCAAAGCCAATGACTCCAAAATCTTCAGGAATTTTTCCCTTTTCTTTAGCAATACCTCTTACAATCCCTAAAGCTAGTCGGTCAGAGCTGCAAATAAAACAAGTCTTTGGTTTAATAGTTGACCAATGATCGGCAAGATATTTCTCTGCCATTGTCGAATGATTTGGGAAACGTAATATTTGCGGCTTCATGTTGGCTGTTTCCATAACTGAAAGGTAGCCTGCTTCTCTTGATAACTCAAATGGCTCATCCTCGTCAATCCCAATATAAATAATGGTCTCGTATCCGCATTCCATAGCATATTGTGAAGCCTTTGCTGTGCCATAATGATTATCGCTATCTACATAATCATAGCCAAAACGATTTTCACCAAAAAGGACGACTGGTTTTTCCAATCGGTCGATCCAGTCAAAATCTTTTTCTCTCACCCCTGTAATGATGTAGCCGTCGCAAGACCCTACGTCAAATGCATCATTGGTTACCAACTGCAAAGAATAGTGCGCTTTTCCAATACATTTTGCAATTCCCATCAATAAATTCATATAATACGGTTCTGTTGTATCAATCTCTTCAAGGATGAAAAGTTTGATGATTTGTGACCGATTAGAAACGAGTGCTTTTGCTGCAATATTGGGGCGATAATCTAATTCTGCCATCGCAGAAAAAACTAATTCTTTTAACTCATCCGTTACTTGTTCCGGGTGATTAATGACACGAGACACCGTCATTTTGGATACATTTGCTTTTTTAGCAACATCAGCTAATGTTGGCATAGGTTGCTCCTTTCACAATAGAAAACTTTTTTCTGTTTTCTATCATTATAGCAAACTTGAAAGCGATAAAATGTAGAAATATCGTAAAAATCATCTGCAAGCCAGCATCTTTTTAATAAAAGTTCACTAGAATCGAAAGCCAGTTACTCCATTTTACTAGAAAAATGTACGTTATCTCCATCTATTTTCTAGTTTCAGATATGAACTAGAAAATAGCAAAGAATGAGACTAAGCCAAAAATAGCCTCCTCTTCTAGTATCTCTAAAACGAATAAACGGTGTTTAAGGAGCAACAACATCAAAAAATTTGCCGAAATTGACTAAAAATTTGAGAAACACCTAGTAAGTATCCATCAACAGAAAAAACCAGTGTTTGTGTTTCTTGTCAATTTTTGGATATTCTTTCGTATTTCTTGATGCTAAACGCTTATTTCTCAACCTCAACTTCGATTATTTCATAGTATTGTTTACTTCTCTATCTATTTAAATTGTTATAAAAAATTAGAATACACCTGTCTTTTCTATTCTTTGGGTCCATTCATCATTTGCACCAAAAATTTGGTTGCTGTATCCATCAATGGGACTTTTACCATATGCTTTTCGGTTTGCGAATAATCAAAAACAATTTCTTGACCATAACGCTCTTTTTGATTATTTTTCACAAAATCATTGGTTTGTTGAAATGGAATTTTCTCGTCTTTTTCACCGTGCCAAAAATATAAAGGTCGCCCAGCTAGTTTTTCTGGCTGCAAAGATAAATCATATTTTTCGACCCAAGAAATTAAATCAAAATAATCGTTCGGCAGTATGTATTGGTACTGATGAGCTCTTTTGTAAATTTCTTTAGCATACTGTTCAGGCGCAGGGGAACCCATCAGACAAATACCACCAACCAAATGCGGATGTTTTGTTAACAACGCACAAGTCGTCATCCCCCCCATTGAAACGCCACCTACGGCTACTTTTTCATGAAGAACATCTCGTTTTTCTAAGTGCTTCAATAAAGTCTCAAATTCAAATAAGTTTCCATAAATACTATTCCAAAAGGTAAAGGAAGGAATAGCAGAAACTACTTGCTTTCTTTCACCATGGTTCATTGCATCTGGTAGTAAGACACGAAATCCTTGTTTCGCAAACTTTCTTCCTTGTGTCAAAACTAATTCTTTACTCGTTTGCCAACCATGATAATAAATAATTATCGGAATTTTTTCAGCTCTTAATTCGGTTAGGACAACTTCTAATAATGGAATATTATTTACTTTACGTTTTAATATCATTGGATTCACTTCTTTAGTCTCCGATCTTCATCAAAATAGTCGAACGAAATATTTCCCATCCACTAACCACAATTTGAAATAAACAAATCGTACCAAACAAAATCAAAAATAAGCTCATCGTTCTTGAAAAAAGCAATAATGCTAAAAGACCAGCTAGTCCTAATCCTAAGGTAAGCAGTGGATAAATTGTGAAATTAAAAAAACTAGCAAAGCTGCCAAAAATATTTCCGATAAAGATCACGGAAAATAAAAAAATACTTAAAAGCAAGCTATCGGTCAATGATATCTGAAAGATATTATTATTGGCTACGATGGGCTGCTGAAGTGAATATAAATCTAAATACCCACAAGAGGCAACACTGAGAACATGAGTGACTCCTATGGCTCGGTTTATTATTTTCATTCGTATCACCAACTCTCTTTATAATTCTATTATAATCGTTTTATCATCATTTAGAACAAAAAAGGCTTAAATTTTAATTTTTTCTTTTTTCCAAATAATCGTTCACAATCAAAATGACCTAACAACCTATGAGTACCTCTTGTTTTTTTGTCATGCTCCTCATTTGGTCTATCTAGTTCTGAAAAAATTTAATTCTTTTTTCAGGCATTTCATGTTCAAACTTCTCCTTTTTAAAATAGAGAATAAATATACTTTTGGGAAAATCTACATCAAACTGATCTATTATTAACTCATAAGTAATAATCAATGTTTTCACTAAAATTCTTTGTGAATAAAAACATTTAAGTGAGGCACATCATTAGTAAAACCTTTAATTAAATTAGTTTGAAAACTTGTAATTGAAGTTAAAATGAAATTTACCATATAAAAAAAGCCTTTATTTTTTATTTCCATTAAAAAGCATCGACATATACTCATCATTTTGTTATCATATATCTGATTAACACTATTTTTATCAGGAGAATATATGAAAACGAAACGACAGACAAGTACATTTTTGCACATAGGGACGATTTTCGCCCTATTGACACTTTTTTTGTTCTTATGCTATTCCTATTTCAGATCTTCCGATATACCATGTAATGCCTTTGGCTGGTTATTGTTAGATCACCCCGGTTTAAGTCAGGTAGATGAGAGCCTCTTCTTGTTAATTCTTTCATCTTTGTGTGGTTTTATTTTTTCATTGGCTTTTCGAACATATGTGAAAAAACAAATCCCCAAAAAGATGGATGAAGCTGCTACAATTTTTGTTGCATCTAGGTTGCTCGCATTGCTGACCGTTTTATTCTATTCCTTTAACCAAAATTCATTGTTCTTTTTTATACTGAATGGACTGGTTATCATTTTATCCATCTTTACTTACTTTATTTTTTCACTAATATTCAAAAAGTTACGCTTGCCACTTTTAATGCAACTAATCCCACTATTCTGCTTTGTCTATAGTGTCTTTTCTTTTCTTGTATTAGCGTTAGCGCCAACTTTTGATCCAGCAAATATTCAAATCACTAGTAATTTTCTTGAATTACTCTTCATTTCGTGTTTAGGAATGATGATGTGGCAAATAAGAAAAACAGTTCAGGACAAGTAAGTCTAAGTGCCTTGAACTGTTTTTTTATTTTTCGGATGATATTGCTAATAAAGAATCCTTTACAATAGACATAAATGATTGAACTTTACATAAAAAACATCAAAGCTAGTCATTTCTGATAACTTTGATGTCTGAGGATTATTAACAGTTGAGTCTAAAAATTTTTCAGTTGATTTTTTCTATATAAGAAAAATCTGCTAAATTTAGTTCCTTGATAAGACGATCATAGACTTTTCTAGCAATATAAGCATGCTCTTCCACGGTTCTTCCAGCAGCGATTTTGGGTAGTTGTCTTCTGCTGTTTGCCGTTTTAACCAACGGCAATGCTAATTGATAGTTGAGCTGATCATCAGTTTTCACAACTTTAACAGTATTCGACAAGATCAGTGAATCAAAGAAGATACTGGAACGACGATTCTTATATTTTTGAGCTTGGATACGCTCAATGATTACTTCAACTTGATCAAAATAATAAGTTTCGTTGACGTCACCGATCAGTTCTACAAGTTTTAAAAATTCTGATGGCACAGGTAATTGTTTCTTTTGTAAATAAAAATAATTGGCAAGAGAATAAGATAACTTGTTATGATAATTTAAAGAAACAAATCGATAATTCTCATTGCCAGCAACCTGTCTCGTCACAGGAATAAGATCTTCTAAGGTTGCATAAAAATAGGTTGAATTAGACACGAAACATTCTTGCCAACATTCATTTCCCATAACCAACTGTTTTTCCGTTTGCGACAAATGACTAATAGCTTGTAAAATCTGGGCTGCAGCTTCTTCAATTTCTTTTTGATAAGTTTCTTCCTCAAATATTGGAAAATTCAACTTATAACGACGATTTTCCCGCTTGATTAGATTTTCATCAATCAACTGATCAAGAAAAGCTTCAAATTTTGGATGATCAAAATTTTTTTTCAACTCTCTCAAAATAATGTCTTCTTCTTGATGATGATGCAAATACTCAATCAAAGTTGGAAAAACAGCATTGTTTACTAGTTTGCTAAGCAACTGCTGGTGATTTTGTGAATAAAAATAGTTCATTTTTTCCCCTTCTCGTTTTCCCTAGCTCAATCGGAAATAGGCCGAAGAATCCCAAAAATACGAGCAACTATTTTCGGATTCTTCGGCTTATTTTTTAAAGCTGGATCACTTCTGTTCCAACCTCATTTTGATCGAACAAGCTAGGCTGGCATTGTGAGCCTGGAACAAATAGCTGTCAGGCTCTTTAATAACTATCGAATAAAAGGTGTTAGCAACCCCTTAGCTAGCTTAGTTAAAAACTGCTGTTAGCTGAGGAACGACTTGTTTCTTACGAGAAACAACACCTTTTAATAAGGCACGATTGTTCGTTAATTTAACTTGGAAAGCTTCTTCGACTTTATCTAATCCTTGACCTGCAACTAATAATTCCGAATCGCTATCTAGGATATTCGTTACCACTAGGACAAAGAGGTCATATCCATTTTTAGCCATTTCTTCAGTCATCGCTTCTTCCAGTTCCGTTTGACGAGCCATT
The DNA here is from genome assembly GCF_040887305.1 of Enterococcus sp. C57. Taxonomy (NCBI): domain Bacteria; kingdom Bacillati; phylum Bacillota; class Bacilli; order Lactobacillales; family Enterococcaceae; genus Enterococcus; species Enterococcus sp. C57. The sequence goes on from NZ_JBFOFP010000005.1 coordinate 74,197, forward strand.
ACTTCGCTTAAATCGACTGTATTCACTTGTGCAATACGAACATTAGCTTCTCCCATTGGGAAGCTTTTGGCATCAAGGTCAAGTAAAGTTGCAGCTGATTTATCGCTAAGATTTGTACCGGCCTTTAACATATCTAACCCATAGCTTGTCAAATCAACGCCTGCAATTGTTGCAAGTTCTTTTGCAGCTGCCTCATCTTCTGATGTGCATGTTGGTGATTTGAATAGCAATGTATCAGATAAAATTGCAGAAAGCATAATGCCAGCAATCTCTTTAGGAAGTTCTACTTGGTTTTCTTTATATAACTTCAAAATGATTGTACTTGTACAACCTACTGGTTCAGCTCGGTAATAAAGTGGATTTGCTGTTTCAAAATTTGCAATCCGATGATGATCAACGACCGCTAAAATTTCTACTTCTGCAATGTCAGAAATACTTTGTTGAAATTCATTATGGTCCACTAGCATCACTTGTGTTGCTTCTTCTTTTGCTGATTGAACGACACGTGGGGCAGATAACTTAAAGTAATCTAATGCATATTGTGTTTCTTCGTTAGGTGTACCTAAAGCTACAGCTTCAGTTTCTTTTCCTAGTTGATTTTGCAAGTGTGAAAAGGCGATTGCCGCTCCAATTGCATCTGTATCTGGATTTTGGTGACCAAAAACTAAAATTTTTGACATTTGTCTCGCTCCTTTATGGTTTCTCCTACTTAATAATAGCAAAAAAACCGAAAGAAGCAATACTGACGCTATAATTTCTAGGATGGAAGAAATTCCGATCCATCTTACTTTTATATCAAACAATCGTAAACAAAATTTTTGATAGCGCGAAGTACCATGGAACAGTCATTTAAAAAGTTGGCCATGCCATTACTTATTTCATTGCAGAACTCTTTGTACTGAAAGAAAAAGTTGGGAAAAGTAAATCATTTATCGTTTTTTTTCTTTACTAGCCTTTAATGACTACTTGAGTTTTGAGCAAACGGTTCAACTAAGCGGTTTTCAGCAATTACCTGTGCCATCCATATACTTGATTGTTTCGGTAACCGTTTATAGCCATTGTCCAGATCGACACGATAAAAACCATATCTATTTTTATAGGCATTCAACCAACTCCAACAGTCAGAAAATGTCCACATATGATACCCAAAGCAAGGAGAACCTTCTGAAATTGCCTGCTGCAGTTGCGTCAAATGTTCAAATAAAAAATCAATTCGGTAGTTGTTGTCAATCATATTCTCTTTATTGTTGAACCGTTCTTCTTGCGACACACCCATCCCGTTTTCTGAAATATACCAAGGGATATTGCTATAACTGTTTTTTAACCGCATCGCAATATCATAGATTCCCCGCGGATAAATCTCCCAGCCACGATGTGGGTTAATTCGTTTCTCCGGCCAATCATAACCTCGGAATAAATCTCTTAGTCCTGTGATTGGTCGTTTCTTTTCTTGAGGTGCTTGAACACGTAATGGCTGGTAATAATTACAACCAATAAAGTCTACTGTATTCTCCGCAAAAATTTCTTTATCGCCTGTTTCTGTTTTAGGAAGCAAATCACTTTCTCGTAATACCTCTACCAGCTCTTCTGGGAAAGTACCTCGTACCGCACAGTCCAGAAAGCTGCGAATATAAAACAGGTCTGCCCACTTTGCAGCAGTCACGTCTTCAGCTTCTTCGCTTTTAGAGTAAACGGGTGCTAAATTGAGAATGATAGAAATTTGTCCGTCATTAAAAGAAGAGCGCCGGTACTCCTTTACAGCTTTCGCATGCGCTAGTAGTGTGTGATAGGCAACTTGTATAGCTCGTTTAAAATCATGCACCTTGGGCCAATGTGCATCTCCCATATACCCACATTCGATGTGTACAAGAGGCTCATTGAACGTCGCCCATTTTTTTACTAAATCGCCAAAAGCTTCAAACGCAGTCTTTGCGTAAAATGCAAAATGATCCGCTGACTCACGAACTTCCCAGCCACCTTTTTCCATCAGCCACCAAGGCATATCAAAATGGAACAAATTGATGATCGGCTCAATGCCATTGTCCAGCATTTCCTGAAAATAGGCTCGGTAAAAATCAACAGCTTGCGGATTTAATGTCTTGCCATCCGGTAAAAGACGCGTCCAAGCAATCGATGTCCGATAGGAATTTAAATTCATTGCCTTCATACAGGCAACATCTTCTTTGTATTGATAATACGTATTAGAGGTATTTTCTGGTCCTGTTCCGTTATAAAACAATTCTGGTTCTATTTCAAACCACTTATCCCAAGTTGATGGGCTCTTGCCATCAACCAAAGCAGCTCCTTCTGTCTGAGGGGCAGAAGCCGCTGCTCCCCACAGAAAGTTTTGTGGAAATGTATCCATTTAAAATTTCCTTCCTTTTCTATCGTTTTATCCACTGATTCCCTTCAGTCAGTGAACCCAATGATCATCGTTCATGTTGGTTCATTCTTTTTCTCATTTATATTTACCATGATTTGGCAAAATTATTTAGTCAGTGTGATACTCGTTCTCTTTGATCTTTATCATGAAACCATTTGTTTGACCATCATCGCTATGCTAGTTGCTAATGATCTCATTTTGGTTTCTCCAAACTCTTGATGTTTTGTTCAAACAAAGCTAGACGCTAGGAACATCCCAAACGTCCACTTTGATGTTAAAGATGATTATTCGGTTTTAGCCCAACGATCATATGCTTTTTGATAAGTGCTGACAAAATCATTTAATCCCATTGATTTTAATGTACTGACATATTCATCCCATTTAGCCAAACTTTCCACACCTGTAATAAATTTAGCTTCCATTTGCTCTACATAAGTCCGAATGTCCGTCGCGTTGATCGCAATTTGATCTGCTTCATCTTTCGTCATATAAACAATTGGGAAAGGTACCTCGGTATTGGGCATGATTTTCTCGTTGATTTCTTTCATGCGAAATTCCGTCCATACACTAGGATCAGGATCGTTGACATTAGCTAAAACACTTTGGGCATAATCGTCTTCTAATCCCGGTACGACTAAGCCATAATCCATTGCAATTTTCCCACGGTCTTCTTCCATCTTTTGTTTATTTTCACCTGTATATACCCGAACTTTTTCTCCAGAATCGTTTGTTTCATATTTCCAAAATGCCCCTTCTGGACCTTTTGTCATTAAATCTTGTCCTTCTTCTGTGTAAAGATAGTCCGCCCATCGCATTGCTGCCTCTGGACTTTTACATTTATTGGTAATCGCAAAAGTTCCAGTTGTTACACGAGGATGACCTGGTGCTAAAGGTGTTTTTTGAATACTTGAAGTAACTGGTGAAAACATTGGATCTGATAAAGACTCCTCAGGCATTTTACCAGTAGCCATATATGAAGCATACGCGCCAAATAAACCGACTTTATCTGTTTGTGTGTTTCCTTGATACTTTTCTTCTGACTGCGAGAAGACTTCTGGGTCCAGCAATCCTTCTGAATAAAGTTTATTCATATACGTTAAATATTCCTTATAGTTAGCTGATGCAGCAGCATAACGCACTTTTCCGTTAACTTCTTCGATTCCTAAAGATTTCATACCAAAAGCAGGTAGCAACCACGTACGAATAATTGCCAACTTGTTGCCGTCTGATAACGGAATCTCATCTTGTTTGCCATTACCGTTGGGGTCTTCTTCTTTGAATCGCTTCAACAATTTATATAACTCATCCGTGTTTTTTGGCAATTCGGTTACCCCTAATTTTTCTAGCCACTCGCCGTTATACCATAAAGGTGAGATATAAAGAGGGCTAGAGGTATCTTCTGGATATAATCGTGGTAAAGAATAAATGTGACCATCTGGTGCAGTAATTGATTTTTTGAACTCTGGGTTCTCATCAAGGATTTTCTTTAAATTTGGCGCATAGTCATCAATCAAATCCTCCAAGGCAATTAAAATTCCTTGTGATCCATAATCTGATTGTTTGGCATTTGAAAGACCACTTCCTGCACCAAAAATAACATCTGGTAACTCACCAGAAGCAAAAGCCAAATTCAATTTCGCTTCAAAATCTGTACTTGGCGGAGTAATATAATCAAAATTGATTCCAGTTAATTCCGCTAACGCTTTAGCCGAAGCTAACTCATCCCATTCTGCTTCTCCACCAGGCGCCATCATCGTCATGTTGATTTTTTCTTTGACGATTGGCATTCCGGTTTTTTCAACGGCAATAGTTTCTTCTTTTCCAGCAGTATTTCCCTTGTTCCCACAAGCACCCAAAAGAGTTGTTGTCAACACTAATGATGCAATTACTAAATAACATTTTTTCATCCATTTCACTCACTCTCTTATTTATTTTTTAGTTAGCCTTTCAAAGAACCAACCATGACACCTTTAACAAAGTACTTTTGTAAAAACGGATAGATCATAATGATTGGTAATGTCGAAACGATCATTACTCCATATTTAATGACTTGTGCAAGCTGTTGTTTACTATAAGCCACTTCTGCTGCCGCTGCTGTCATCTCTGTTGTTCCTTTTGTTAAATCTTGATTCACTAAAATCTCTCGCAGGATTAATTGAAGCGGATACATTGATTTGTTTGTTAAATAGATTAACGCGCTAAAATAACTATTCCAATGGGCCACTCCGCAAAATAGTCCCATTACTGCAATAATTGGCATTGATAATGGTAAAACAATCTTCATAAATATCTGAAAGTCAGAACATCCATCAATCAATGCCGCTTCCTCCATTTCTCTAGGAATGGTAGATTGAAAGAAAGTACGTGTAATTGCAATATTATAAACTGAAACGGCCCCTGGAATAACTAACGCCCAAATCGAATCATTCATCCCTAGATTTTTAATCAATAAATAAGTAGGTACCAAACCGCCACTGATAAACATAGGAACCATCAAAAACTTCATAAATAGATTTTTCCCATAAAATTCTGCTCTTCCTAGAGCATATGCACAAGGAAGTGTACATAATAAATTGATAAATGTTCCTAGTAATGTGTAATAAATCGTGTTCCGGTAACCTTGCCAGATACTTTTATACGTAAAAATCGTTTTGTAACCATCCCAAGTGATCTTTTTTGGCAATAACCACATTTCTCCAGAATTGACGGAGGTCGGACTAGATATAGATGCGCTTATAACATAAATCAACGGATAAATAACCAACAAAAGGGCAATGGCAATAAACAAGTAGATGAGAAACATGAAAAATTTGTCACCTTTCGATGATCGGATCGCTTTTGAATACATTATTTTCCCTCCATTACCATAAACTTGTTTCGCTGACTTTACGCGAAATTTTATTTACTGTGATCAATAAAAATGCGTTGATTGCTGCATTGAACAGTCCGACAGCTGATGCATAGCTGTACTGTGCGTCAAGCAACCCTTGTTTGTAAACAAACGTGGCAATCACATTTGAAGAATCCATATTCAACGCATTTTGCATCAACAGGATTTTTTCATAACCTAATGACATCAAACTCCCCACATTCATGATCAGTAAAATAACCATAGTAGGAATGATAGTCGGTAGGTTGATATACCAGATTCTTTGCCATCTCGTTGCACCATCAACAGTTGCAGCTTCATGAAGCTGTGTATCAACACCAGATAATGCAGCTAAATAAATCACTGAACCCCATCCTGTTCCTTGCCAAACCCCAGATAATACGTAGATCGTTTTAAACCAACGAGGATCTGTCATGAAACTAATTCGCTCAAAACCTAGAAAAACCAGTAGATGGTTAATAATACCGGTGGAAGGCGTCAAAAAAGCAATTAACATACCGCAAACGACAACGACTGAAATAAAATTAGGTGCATAAGTCACTGTCTGCGTAAATTTTTTAAATTTTCCATCTTTCAACTCATTTAGTGCTAGTGCTAATATAATCGGTAGCGGAAATCCTACGACCAAAGAATATATACTGATACCTAACGTGTTTTTAATTAGATCCCAGAAATAGTAGGAATCAAAAAAACGTTGGAAATGCTTAAATCCTACCCAAGGACTTCCAAAAATTCCTAATGACGGGATATAATCCTTGAATGCTATAATCACGCCGTACATGGGACCGTAAGAAAAAACAGCAACCACCACCAATGCTGGAATGACAAAAACATACAGCTGTCGGCTTTTATATAATTTTTTTTTGATCTCTGACCATTTTGTTTTCTCTTTTTCTTTATTGACATCAAGTAATGCATCAGCCATTTTTTAACCTCCTTTTATGAAGTTCACTCATCTCTATCCTTGTGGCTTTTTTAAAATTTCAAGACCAATCAGCCCAATTGCTGGTTTCTCTAATTCACTGCTGAGGATATATATTTGATCTTCTTCCGTATATACTTCTAATTCTTTTTTTGTAGATAAATCTTTAATCACATGATATTTATCGGCCTCAATGTCAGCTAAAAATATTTTTTCTTGTGTAAAGCGAATACTTTGAAAGGCATAATGTATGGTTTGATCTTTGCTGTATGTTAATTTCCACTGATTTTGCCATTCTTTAGGTCGTGAGCGAGTTTCATAGATTCCTTCTCCATAGATATTTAGCCAATCCCCAATTTCCTGTAAGATTTTGGTTTCTTCATCAGTAAAGGTACCATCTGGTTTTGGCCCAACTCCTAAGATCAAATTCCCACCTTTGCTGACCACATCGACAAAAGTTTCCAATAGTTCTTGGGAACTCTTAAAGCGATCATTTGGTACATAGCCCCAATCATCACCAATCGGGATATTACTTTCCCAAACTTTCTTGGGAATTTCAGCTAGTTCTGGCACCTTTCGTTCAGGGGTCACATAGTTCTCATGTCTGCCCCCCATCATACGATCCACAATAATTAATTCCGGTTGCTTCTCACGAGCGATTTCTGCTAATCGATCCATTTCCAGGTCTTCTTTTTTCTGTCCACACCAACCAGCATCTAACCATAAAAGATCCACATGACCATAGTTATGCGTGATTTCTTTAATCTGATTATGAACAAAACTTACGTAACGTTGCCAAATTTCTGGGTAACGTTCCGTATCATAGCTCGCATGACGCCCCTTAATCGTATCGTCATCCAACCAATAAAACGGCGAATACCAATCGGCTTTTGAATAGTAGGCTCCTGTTGCTATTTCTTCCTTACGAAAAGCCTCAAAAACTTCTTTTAAAATATCTCTTTTAAATGGGCTTTGTTTACCGCCAACCTTATATTCTGTTTCAAGAGTATTGTACATATTAAACCCATCGTGATGTTTCGTTGTAAAAATACAATACTTAAAGCCTGCTTCTTTACATATACTTGCCCATTTCTTTGCCTGTAATTTTTCTGGGTTAAACTCTTTAATCAAATTCCAGTAGTCTAGTTGCAGTTGTTTAAAATCTTTCCGAAACTCACGCCCTTCTCTTGCCCAAAGGTCTTTTTCAGAAAGTTGCCAAGATTCTACGATTCCTGCTTGAGCATAAAGTCCGTAGTGAAAAATCACGCCAAGTTTTAAATCTTGAAACCATTCTAATCGTTCTTTTAGCATTTCTGTTTCTGGATAAGTCCTATGATCTAATTCAACCTCTTTAGGTACTTCGATATCTCCGCGTATCGCCATTTATGAAACCCCTTTCATGTTTGTGCTTTAAATTTACAAAAAAAGCAAGGCAACAGCAATATGTAAAAAGCATAAGCTATGTAAAAACAGCATAAAGCGTAACTTATTTAGAGGATATCTATATCTTATCTCTTAGTCGGAAAGTAACTATGTAAAAGTAGAAAAAGCTATGTAATAATCGCATACTGATAGAAAACATAAATAAACCTTACTATAATAAAAAGAGCTGTATGACTAATACAAGGAGGTTTTAGCTATGAATCAACATAAACGATCACCACATTCTATTTTTGATTTCACCTATTCTTTAGGAAAATTCTTGCTTTTTCTCATCAAGCTCCAAGTATTTTGGTTTTTATCGGTATTAAAAGGTTGTATTCTACTAGGAACTTTTCCCGCAAGTGTTACCGTTCTCAAATTTTTCTATCATTTATTTGAAGAAAAACAAATTCCTCAAGTCTTATATTCAGATTTTCAAGCAAGCTTCAATAATCTGTTTATTTCAACAAATCAACTAGGCTATGCTGCTGGCATGTTACTAGGATTTCTATGGATGGATCTGAGAATTGCAGCTGTGTATTTACAAAACCCTTTCATTCATATGGGGATCTTATTATTATTTATCGCAACTGTCATAGTCATTCTTTATTTATTCCCAGTATTTTTACGTTATGATTTGTCATTCACACAATATTTCAAACAAGCATTATTTCTATCTTTGTGTAGCTTGATTGAAACCGTAGCGATTATTCTGGGGATCTTTGTCGTGACGGCTGTCTCTACCTTTTTCCCAATTTTGACAATCGTGGCTTTTGTGCCTTTATTCTGTTTGCCATTAAGTTGGTTCTCTTTGCAATCAATGATTAAAATTGAAGAAAAAAAAAGTACGTTAACGCAATAACAAAAAACAAACCTTAAATCAAACAAACAGCTAAAAGCTGTAACAGAACTGCGAGGAGATTTTACAAGGAAACCTCAATAATAGCTCTTTTTTAACTTACAATCTACAATGCAATTCTTCAGCCCTTTAGGTAAAAGTCAAATGTCTGTTTCACTCCTTATTCATAATTGTCGCCATCAAAGGGAACCTTCTGCCAATCGTTGACTCAAGCCTTTTTTCAATTTTTGCTAAGGCTACTACCTGTTACTTATCCCTTTCGTTTTTTCTTTCATTTATTATTTTCCAGAAGCTGATCGACTATGTATATTCATCAACTTTCACTATGTCAAATAAACAGATTATGTACTTTCAAGCTAGTTATTTTCTTTTTTTACAAGTGCTATATACTGAAAATGAAAACGATTACTTAAAGGAGGTTATTATGCAAGTTTCAATCGAACTTACAGATGTCATGCGTGATTTTTTTGAAATTGCGACAAACGAATTAGCGTTAACTATTTCAGATAATGGAAAACCATTCCAACTGATTCAGCGCAACGGTTCATTAAAAATTGAAAATAAAGAAAACGAAACGTTTATCTATTTTCAGGAAAAAGCCCATCTTTTTCGAGCGCTGTCACTCTGGTTAGATCGCTGTGAAGAAGAATTTGTTTATGAAGAGTTTCCGCAATTTGAAAAAATTGGGCCCATGGTAGATCTTTCTAGAAATGCTGTGATGACTGTTGATCAGCTGAAACACTTTTTTGTTCTTTGTAGCAAGATGGGATTAAATAGCTGCATGCTTTATATGGAAGATACGTATCAAATCCCTGATTATCCTTATTTTGGTTATTGTCGTGGTGCCTATTCTCTTGAGGAATTAAAGGCGTTGGATGCTTTTGCAGAGACGGTAGGGATCGAGCTGATTCCTTGTATTCAAACGCTGGCTCATTTAACTAATCCGCTAAAATGGGGATTTGCCAATGGCATGAGAGATACAAGTGATATTCTCCTTGTGGAAGAGGAAAAAACATATCAATTTTTAGATCGTGCAATTTCTGTGATCGCAGCCGCTTTTAAAACGTCAAAAATTCATATCGGGATGGACGAAGCTCATGATCTGGGACGTGGTCATTATTTAACCCAGCATGGTTTGATCGATCGCTTTGATATTATGGAAAAGCATCTGAAAAAAGTAATGGAAATCTGCAGGAACTATCAGTTACAGCCCATGATGTGGAGCGATATGTTTTTTAGAATCGGTTCAAAGTCAGGAGACTATTACGATAAAGATGTACATTTTCCAGAAGATTTGATTGCAAAGATTCCTGAAATTAGTATGGTTTATTGGGATTATTACCATCATTCAAAAGAAGAGTACCAATTGCATTTTTCAAATCATAAAAAATTGCAACGGCCGATCGTTTTTGCGGGCGGTATCTGGACGTGGAATGGTCTTGCACCAAATTATGGAAAATCATTTGAAACGACAAGAGCTAGTCTTTCTGTCGCAAAAGAGGAAAAAATCAACGAAGTTTATGCTACTTTATGGGGCGATGATAGTGCTGAAACACCGATCCTCGCAAGTTTGTTAGGATTACAACAATTCAGCGAGGAACAATTTGCTCCTGAAGTAAGCATGGAATTGATTAAGGAGCGTTTCCGTCTCTTCCACCATCTTGAGGCTGATGATTTTTTACTGCTAGATGCTTTTGACCAGACGAAAGGTGTAGCAAAAAATAACCCTGATGGATCAAATAGTAGTAAGTTGGCACTTTATCAAGATCTATTATACGGTCTTTACGATGTTGATCTGCAAAATTTAGAACTTCCTTCGCATTATAAGGACTTAAGTGAGAAACTATCTAGCGTAACAGCTAATGAGGACACACAAACGATGTTTACTTTTTATCAGAAATTAGCACAAGTCCTTTTTATAAAAACAAATTTGATCGGTCGCTCTTATCGAGCCTACCAATCAAAAAGGAAGGACCAGTTACAACTAATCCTTCACGAACTGGAAGTTCTCACCAAAAAGATCAATGAGTTGCAACACCTCCATCGCCAGCTATGGTTTGAATGGAATAAACCCTTTGGCTATGAAATTATCGATCTTCGTTACGGTGCCTTAAAAAGTCGGATAGAAACAACCATTTGGCGACTGAATAAATTTTTAACAGGAGAAATCAAGCAATTGCCTGAGCTTGAGCAAACGCCTTTACCCTTCGATGCTCCTTTCAAAACAGCAAGCGGTGTCGGGCGAAACTTGTTCCATGGAATTTATAGTGCTAGTAAACTATCAGATATCTAAAGGCAGGGATAAAAAATGAAAAAGAGAACTCTTTTTTTGGTCATTCTGAGTATTTTTTTGTTGGTCACTGCTGCTTCTCAGCTTGTCAGAAACGTGCCTCGTGTCGAAGCAAAACAGACATCTACTAAAATCACTGGGAAAATCAATAATCAAAGAACTGCGAACATCTGCCATCAGCTTTTGCAACAAAATTTAAAGGCTGCAACGGATAAAAATCTGAATGACTATTTAGCAACACTAGTCAAAGATGCACATAACGCGACCGCAAAAGAAATGCAGCAATTTTTTAAAGACTATGATGTCAGTCATGAACTGCTTTCTTTCGAAGTAATCAAACAAGCACCTCAATCGATGTTAGTAGCGGCAGAACAAAAAACAGTGAATCATGGGAAGAAGGCGTATCGAGATCATATCACAACGGCATGTCACACCTTTATTTTGGAAGAGAATGAATGGAAAATCAAAGAAACAACAATGACAAATACACAATTTTTAAATTAGGAGTGTTCATATGAAAAAATTCAATAATTGGCCCACCGACTATCCTGATCCTAACTGGTTTATCCATGATCGTTTTGGTTTGTTTATCCATTTTGGCTTGTTCAGTGTGGGAGCTAGACACGAATGGTTTATGACCACAGAACAAGTCTCTTTAGAGGAATATTCAAAAAAATATTTTCAGCATTTTAACCCTGATTTGTTTGATGCAGATGCTTGGGCAAAAGAAGCCGCTCGTTGTGGGGTGAAATACATGGTATTCACGACAAAACATCATGAAGGCTTTGCCTTATGGGATACGAAACAAACTGATTACAAAATCACCAATACTGCTTTTGGACGAGATCTTCTGGCAGAGCTACTCCCGGCTTTTCGCAAAGTCGGGATCAAAATCGGGTTATACCACTCAATGATCGATTGGCGCCATGAACATTTCCCACTGGACGGACTGCATCCTGAAAGAGAGAACCAGAAACTGCGAGAAAAAAATTCCGAAAGAGATATCAAGATTTATCAACGCTATCTTCGCGAACAAGTCAAAGAACTACTGACAGAATATGGAAAAATCGATTATTTATGGTTCGATTTTTCTTACAGCCACCGCGATTGGGGTTGGTCAAAAGGAAAAGGGCACATTGATTGGGATAGCGAAGCACTAGAAAAGCTCTGCTTAGAACTGCAACCTCATCTCCTATTGAATGATCGACTTGATTTAGGCCATGGCATCACTACTCCAGAACAGTTTCAACCTGATAAACCATTAGAGAAAAACGGCATGCCTGTTATCTGGGAAGCCTGTCAGACAATGTATGGCACTTGGGGGTATGACCGTGACAATATGGAATGGAAAAGTAGTGAGATGCTTTTGAAAATGCTGATTGATACCGTTTCAAAAAATGGGAATTTCTTGATGAATATTGGTCCTAATCCACGAGGAATGATTGATACGAAAACGTTGGAACGGCTTCATGCTATCGGGGATTGGATGACCCTTCACAAAGCATCTGTCATTGGCTGTTCATATAGCGCCTTTGAAGCTCCTGACGATTGCCGATATACACAAAATGGAAACAAGCTTTATCTGCATCTCTTTTCTTATCCTTACCGCAACCTTCATCTTAAAGGATTAGCAGGTAAAGTTGAGTTTATTCGTCTGCTCAATGATGGCTCGGAAATTTTTTATCGAGGATTTGATCCGGACGAAGTGATTACTTCTACAGAAGCAGTCATTGCTCCAGAAGATCTTGTCATCACCTTGCCAATCATCAAGCCTGATGTGCTGATCCCAGTAATTGAAATTACCTTGAAAGACGATTAAAGAGCAAATATAAAGCAGATGATACTTCCTTCGTCGATTCACAAAAAATACTGGCATCGAAAGCTTGTAAAAACATACTTTTAGTGAGAAATATCGTAAAACATTTGAATAACTACCCAAGTTGTATGCTGAAAAAGCAACAATTTGGGTAGTTATTTCAGTCTTTTACAATTATTTGCTTTTGTTTTTTTAGTTAGAAGCTCAAAACTGGAAATAAAATGACTTCTTCGTCCTGCTCCAGTTCGATATCCCCCCTTAGTTTACTCCTATTTCTTGCTTATAAAGTTCCTTCTCTATTCATTGTTCGGTATTGACCTGGAGTCACACCAACGTTCGTCCTGAATTTTCTCGTATAATTTGAAACATCATAATATCCATTCTTTTGAATAATCGTTTTTATTGGCAAATCAGTTTCTATTAAGTCTTGCTTGATTTTTTCTAGCCGCAATTCTTGCAGATATTTTGAAAAAGTAGTACCTGTTTCTTTTTTGATAAAACGGCTAAGATACGAAACTGAAAGTTGAAATTCATCTGCCAACTTTTCCATAGATAATTGGGAAGAAGCATAGTTTTTGTGAAGATATTCGAACAATTCTTTTTTCAGCACAGACTCTTGATTTTGTGGCTTAACTTGCATAACCTCACAGATCATTTTTGCGAGCATTAATAATTGTTGCTTCAATTCGAGTAAATTACTAAACTTGGCACTTCTTTCTGCTTTTTTCAAAATTGTTTTATTTTGCAAATTACTACTTACTTTAGCAACTGCATTTAATAGATAAAAACCATACATTTTTTGTCCACTATAAGAAAAGTGTTCTTTAATCCCCCGCTCAATCAACGATTCAATCGTTTCCGCAGCGATCGTTAAGTCTCCTTGACGCAGACTTTGAATCAATTTCAGTTTTTCTCCATCTGGGTAATTAATGCTAGTTGAAGACTCTTCACTTGGAATTTCATTATAGAAAACAAAGTTATTTTCTACTGTTGAATAGTCTAATGCGGCCAAACCTTCAATATAAGAAGCATTGATCTTCGTAAGGTTTTCAGTACTATTTCCTACTCCTATCCTAAAAGTACCGTAACACGCTTTTTTTAGTTGCTGAATCAGCTCTATTACAACTTTCTTGTGACTAGTTTTTTCATAGGTACTAAAGATATAGGCGGTCACTCCTGCAGATAGGATCTCTGTACCATATCCCGAAAAGTTCTTTCCGCTTACTTTCAGCGGTAACTCATTAGCTGTATCGTCAATGCTCTGGATAGGATAATCAACTACGACGACAAAATAGCAAGTACCGGTAAAATGCACTTGGACAGAGTTCAGTAGAACTAATGAATCTTCTGGAGACTTAAATTTCCCTCCTAAAATTTTTCTAAGGACTTGTTCTCTCGCATGGGGAGTCTGTCGTTTAATTTCTTTATGTAGCTCTTCATGTTCGTTCAAAAATTGCGCCAACGTTTCATAGACATTCCCGTTGGAAACAGCTACACCGATTTTATTTCGATAATATTGATCAATCAATTTTTCAATGTTGCGGATCGGCTGTGAAAAACGAGTACCTATAATCACTACAAGCACTAGACCAAACACAAAAATCACAAAAAAAAGTTTTAAAAACTTTTGGTGGATGGTATTGATCTTTGTCAAAGCTTGTGATGGATCCATTACAGAAACAAACGACATATTCAAATCCCTGCTATTCAAAGACTGGACAAGATAGTTTCGATGGTTGTAGTAAAAATTGTCCTGTTGCAAGATCATTTGAATTTGCTTCGGCTGATGCAAATGCGCCGTTAGTTTGTTATTACTGGTATCTGCTGCTAGAATACGATACGAGTCATCAATCAGATAGTTGGTACTGATGCCATCACTATTGGAAAGATTCAACAGCTTATTCAAAATCGAAAGATTGATTGAATAGATTGCTGCGCCATAAAAATGCATTTCTGCATCTTTAATTGGAACAATATAAAAAAGTTGTGTGGAATTGGGTTCTTTTTTCAGGGTTAGCCCAGTTGGAATATCGTTATCTAGATGTGAAAGCAGCTCTTTTTTATCAAGCGAATGATTATTGATTTTTCGTTGCAAAAAATTGTCCACTGTCAAGCTACCGGCAGATGAAAACAATGTATTTGGGTTTTCTTTGTAGTAAAGATAAATTTCCTCAACAAAATCATTACTTAGCTTATATTGTTGCAAGCTAAGTTGTCCTTCACGAGCATAATAACTATGGGAAAACCTTCCAGGTGAAAGATTGGTGTTATAAGGAATATGTTGAGTGATATTATCCAATTGCAAAAACTTATTTTCAGATGAGTACTTCAATTGGAGTAACTGATTTTTGGCTGTCAAAACAACTTGCTGATTAATGCTTTCTTTAGCCGTATGAAACCAAATTAACGATACCATAAAAAATGGCACTAGAAAGACAAAAAGATAAGATAAAATCGACTTAGAAAGCTGTCTGTGCTGTTTATTTTTCCCGTTAGTAGCAACTTCTCGTACCATATGTCCCTCCTTGATTCTTTAGCTAATCCTGTCGTGTTATCTAGGGCTTTAGTTACAAATAGCAACTTTTCATTTCTATAATTACTCCTCACAATTCCATCCGCACTGGTCAATGAATAGATATCTACAGGTTGCTGATCCCGATGAAGATACCTAAAAAAGCTGATCCATCAACTTCATAGAACCATTTTCATTATCCTGACAACCCAGCTTTTTGCAGCCACATTTTATTTACATATATCACAAATCTAATTTTTATCTGGTATTCTTCCATCGTTTCCTTTTATTCCAACGTATGTATGCCTCGATTATAAAGCGCTTTCCAAACAAAGGAAATCCTTGCTTAAAATTTTGATCATTGTTCAAAAATTAGCAAGATTTTTGTTCAACTCATTCATTTTTATTCAAAAGCATTTTATTCGCAAAAAGAAAGCGCTATAATAAAAGAAAAACTTGGAGAAAAAAATGGAGACTAGACGTACAAGCGATCTTTTAAGCTATTTGGTAAAAAAGAAACAAGCAACTTCCAAAGAACTTTGTACTCACCTTCACTGTAGTATAAGTACACTTCGCAGAGAATTACTTGAGCTAGAAAAACGAAAATTGATCCGTAGAACTTGGGGCGGAGCGATCTTGAACGAAACGACAAACATGGAATATACTTATCTTCAAAGAGAAGCCAGTAATATCCCGGAAAAAAAGATCATCAGTGAATTAGCACGAGATTTTATTGCACCAGGTATGTGTATTTTTTTAGATTCCAGCAGTACGGTTCTACACCTTATTCCACTACTTGTTAAGATACCTAACTTAATTATCATTACCAATGGTTTGCGTACAGCTTTAAAGTTAAGTGAATGTCAGAACGAATCTTTAAAAATTTATTTGACTGGCGGTGAAGTCAAACTTAATGCTAGTACAGTTATTTCAAATACACTTGATCCCATTACCAGTTCCTTTCGTTTCAATGCTGCCTTTTTATCTTGCCGGGGGCTCGACCATGAAGGGATTTATGAAGCAAACTTCAATCAAGCACAAATCAAAAAAGAAATGATGAATAAAGCACAAGAGATTGTTTTATTGGCTGACGAAACGAAATTTGACTCTACTCATTTTTTCAAGATAGGTGATTATTATGATTATGATGCGATTGTTACCAATAAAAAACCGCCTAAGATTTATCATAGAATCATTGAAAAAAATGACATTCACTTGGTGTATCCCACTGAATGAGAAATATAAATGGACAAAAAACGATTGGAGCATCCAATATTTCTCATTGTCCAACTTGTTGATAGAACTTTTGCAACCAGCCAAACAAACGCCCTTGTTACTCACCCTTTTTCTTCTCAAAAAGCAGGTGACTCAAACAGCACTTATTTGCTTCATCAAAAGAAACAGCACACCTACATCAAGCTATTGGTTGACCTGAAATCACAGATCCTCAAACAAGACAATCCGCTATAAAAAGTGTTTTGGTATCACTAAAAAATGAACATACAGTATTGAGGCCATTGCTTAATTGGCTCTATCATTTATGTGACTGGAGGATTCTTCAGTCACATTTTCGTGCGCTTTGTGCGAAACAAAAAATCTGAGACAGAATGAGATTCATTCTGACCCAGGTTTGATTTTACACAGCTACTCAGTTCTTATTGCTGAGATATCCTCGATAGTCTTCTGTGTGAAGTAGTCGTTTGGCATTCTCGACTCTTTCTTTTGTTGGCGGTTCAATACCTTCTAGTGGATAATCTAAGCCAAGTGTTTCCCACTTATATTTCCCCATCGTATGGTAAGGTAGAATCTCTACTTTAGCTACATTGTTCAATGTCTTGATAAAGTCATCTAGCCGAATCAAGTATTCATCATAGTCACTGCGTTCAGGAACTAATACGTGTCTGATCCACACTGGCTTATTGATTTCAGAAAGATATTGCGCCATCTCCAAAATATTTTCATTATCCCAACGTGTTAACTTTTTATGCTCTTCATTGTCGATGTGTTTGATATCAAACAGTAACAATTCAGTATACTTCATCAATTCTTGAAAACGAGAAAAGAATGGTTCGTCACGCGTGAAAGGCTTCCCACAAGTATCTAGCGTAGTATGCATACCACGCTCTTTCGCTTTCTTGAACAGTTCGATCAAAAAATCGATCTGTAATAAAGGTTCGCCTCCACTAACAGTGATACCGCCTTCTGAACCCCAATAGGAACGATAGCGCTCTGCTTGGTCTAATAGTTCATCCGCCGTATATTCTTTTCCTCCGCCTATATTCCATGTATCAGGATTATGACAAAATTCACAACGCATGCGACAACCTTGCATAAAAACGACGAATCTAACGCCTGGTCCATCTACAGAACCAAACGTTTCGATCGAATGAACATAGCCAATTGTTTTTTCTTCCATAAGGATCACTTCTTTTCTTTGATTTCATTTTATTTCAAAAGACACTTGAATCAACCGATTGCTAGGAAAAGACGAGGGCAAAGACCACCGCCTTGCCCTCAACCTTTTTCAATCGTTCTTTTTAATGATAGATCGTATTATTTATTCCGCTTTACATTCTATCGTGTGATGTTCTCATCAATACGTCTAATTGTTGTTCTCTCGTTAGATCACGGAATTTAACAGCATAACCTGAGACACGGATCGTCAAGTTAGGGTATTTCATTGGATTTTCCATAGCGTCACGTAATAGATCATTACTAAATACATTGACGTTCAAATGGTACGCTCCCTTAGAGAAGTAACCATCTAATACATTACGCAAGTTGCCGATACGTGTTTCTTCATCTTTTCCAAGACCGGAAGGATTGATCGTTTGCGTATTAGAGATCCCGTCACGTGCATAACCATAATTGATTTTAGCAGTTGAGTTAAGACTTGCCAACAATCCATTTTGTTCTGCATTGTAACTTGGGTTTGCCCCAGGAGCAAGAGGTTTACCTGCTTCACGTCCATCAGGTGTGTTACCAGTGTTTTTACCATAAACCACGTTTGATGTGATTGTTAATAATGACGTTGTTGGTGTGGAGTTACGGTAAGTTTTATGACGTTTGATTTGTGTCATAAAGTATTCTAAGATCCATTCTGCTAACTCATCTGCTGCATCATCATCATTTCCGTATTTAGGGAAGTCGCCAGTTACTTCGAAATCAACGGCAATTCCTTTTTCGTTACGGATTGGTTTCACATCTGCATATTTGATCGCTGACAAGCTATCCGCTGCATGAGAGATTCCAGCAATCCCTGTTGCAAATGTACGTTTCAAATCTGAATCCATCAATGCCAGTTGAGCTGCTTCATAAGAATATTTATCATGCATATAATGGATGATGTTTAATGTATTCACATATAACTCAGCTAACCAGTCCATCACATTCATAAATTTGTGTTTTACTTCTTCAAAGTCTAATACATCAGCTGTGATTGGACGATATTCAGGGGCAACTTGGGCACCAGTTACTTCATCAACCCCACCGTTGATTGCGTATAATAATGCTTTTGCTAAGTTCGCACGAGCACCGAAGAACTGCATGTCTTTTCCAACAACTGTTCCAGATACACAACATGCAATAGCGCAATCATCTGAACCCCATTGTTCACGAAGAAGATTGTCATTTTCAAATTGGATAGATGAGCTTTCGATTGCAATTTTACTTGCATAAGTTCTGAAGCCTTCTGGTAAATGTTCTGAATATAAAACTGTTAAGTTTGGTTCAGGAGAAGGACCCATGTTAGTCAATGTGTGCAATAGACGGAAATCATTCTTAGTTACTAATGAGCGTCCATCTAAGCCCATTCCAGCGATTGAAAGAGTCGCCCAGATTGGGAATCCTGAGAATAATTGATTGTATTCTGGTGTACGGGCAAATTTCACCATACGTAATTTCATGACTAAGTGATCGATCAATTCTTGTGCTTCTTGTTCGGTGATCACGCCATTATCTAAGTCACGTTGGATATAGATATCTAAGAAAGCAGAGATACGTCCGATTGACATTGCTGCACCATTTTGTGATTTGATTGCTGCTAAATAACCGAAGTATAACCATTGTACTGCTTCTTTTGCATTAGCAGCTGGTTTAGAGATATCATAGCCATATTTTGCAGCCATTTCTTTCATTTGTGCTAAAGCACGATATTGTTCTGTGATTTCTTCACGAAGACGAATGACTTCTTCATCCATTGTATGGAAACCTGTCATATCATGGTCTTTTTTCTTTTGTTCCATCAAATAGTCAATACCATACAATGCGATACGACGGTAGTCACCAATGATTCGTCCACGTCCATAAGCATCTGGAAGGCCTGTAATGATTTTGTTTTTACGTGCTGCACGCATTTCAGCTGTGTAGGCATCAAATACACCTTGGTTATGTGTTTTACGCCAATCGCTAAAGATATGTGTCAACTCATCATTAGGTGTGTAACCATTACTTGTTAATGCATTGTTAGCCATATTGATACCACCAAATGGCATAAATGCTTGTTTCAATGGTTTATCTGTTTGTAAACCAACGATTTTTTCAAGATCTTTGTCTAAATAACCTGCATCATGTGAGGTAATCGTTGAAACGATTTCTGTGTCCATGTCATAAACGCCATTGCGTTCAAATTGAATATCATTTAGTTTTTGTAATTCTGCCCAAAGCTTTTCTGTTGCTTCAGTTGGTTTTTCTAAAAAGCTGTCGTCTCCACGGTATTCAGTGTAGTTATTTTGGATGAAGTCTCTTGTATCTACGCCTTCTTTCCATTTCGTTCCTTTAAATCCATTCCATTGCTCCATTGTATGGACCTCCCGTTATCTGTTTTATGTAACAGTTTTTACGTGATTAGTATAACACAGACGAGCATCTTTGCAAGGGTTTTCTTGTTTTTTATTTAACAAAAGATGGCGTTTTTATTCACTTATATCAACAAACGCTAATATACCAAGCTTTAGTAATTGTGAACACTTTCATATTTTTTTATCTTAATATTTATAATTTTTTAATAATCAGAAAAAAGAAGGTAGTTCTGTATTAAAACAGATCTACCTTCTTTCAAAAAAACTATAACAGTTAATCGGTAATGGCTACTTCAGGTGGCTCAATGACTTTAATCACTTCGCCGCCTTTTTTCTCGTCAACTGCAAATGAGCCATTAGACGTTCGATCGCCAATCGGATAATCCGTTGGGTCAATCATTAGCTCTTGACCTTTTTGATTAATGATCATTATTTCTTTGGCGTTTCCTTCAGACATATGAATAACTCGATGTGGGTTTTTCTTTAGTTCACGTAGAACCGTAACACCACGTTTTGCTCGAGAGGTTTGACTAATTTCTTGCGCAAGCATCCGTTTTACCGCACCACGTTGAGTGACGATGATGATTGGCGTATCTCCTTCTGTCAAAACGAGTAACCCGTTAACGACAGTATCTTCGTCTTTGAGGTTGATTGAACGAACGCCAGCAGCTTTTGCTCCTACCACAGGTACTTCTTCTAATGGATATCGTAACCCCATCCCTTGGTAGGTGACTAAAAAGAGATCTAAATCCGTTTGACCTTCTACCAAGTAAGACGCAACTAATTCATCATCGTCACTTTTGAGTTTCATGCCACTTAACGGACGACTCTTATAAGTACGCCATGGTTCAAATTCAGTCATTCGAGTTTGTTTTACCCAGCCATTTTTACTGATGAAGACCAATGTTTTTTCTGCTTCGATTTTTTTGTATGGAAAAACAGCTAGAATCGATTCATCAACCGAAAGATTGACAATCGTTTGTGAAATATGTTCTCCAGCATCTTTCCATTTTAAATCTGGCAATTCATGGACAGGACGATAAATGACATTTGCCTTATTGGTGATCAACAACACATGATCCAAGGTATTTAGTTCACCAGAATACAAGAGATAGTCCCCTTCTCTCATGCCGATTTCCTCTGGTTTAGAAGCACTATATGAACGTAGACTAGTCCGTTTCACATAACCTTCCTTCGTTACGCTGACAATCACATCTTCTTGTGCTACTAACACTTTTGTATCAATTTTGATTTCTTCGATTTCGTCTTCAATTGTCGTTAAACGTGCATTAGCATACTTTTTCTTGACCTCACGAAGTTCTTTCTTCATGACTGAGAATAATTCTTTATCATTAGATAGAATTTTGTTTAATTCAGTGATTTGTGCTATTAAGCTTTCTGATTCTTTACGTAATTCTGTAATATCCGTATTTGTTAGACGATATAGTTGCAACGTCACGATTGCTTCAGCTTGTTCTTCCGTAAACTGAAAAACTTCGACTAAATTTTGCTTCGCGTTTTTCTTATCTTTACTTTCTCGGATCGTGGCAATGACTTCATCCAAGATCGACAAAGCTTTCATTAAACCTTCTACGATATGCTGGCGCTTTTGTGCTTTTTCTAAATCAAATTGACTTCGTTTCGTGATCACTTGTTTTCGATGATCAATATAACTACTTAAAATATCTTTTAACCCCACTTGATGCGGTGTCATGTGATCAATAGCTACCATATTGAAGTTGTAATTGATTTGTAGTTCAGTATTTTTAAACAGATAATTGAGGATACCTTGTGCGTTAGCATCTTTTTTCAATTCAACCACGATCTGTAATCCAGTGCGGTCACTTTCATCTCTAACTTCAGCAATGCCATCGATTTTTTTATTTAACCGGATTTCATCCATTTTCTTCACTAATGTGGCTTTATTTACTTCATAAGGGATCTCGGAAATCACGATTTGCTGCTTGTTCCCTTTAATCGCTTCAATTTTAGTCTTTGATCGTAGAATGACTTTTCCACGTCCAGTTTCATAAGCTTTTTTGATTTCTGCTTTTCCTTGCAAGATTCCCCCAGTAGGAAAATCAGGACCAGGGATATAATCCATTAGTTTCTCTAAACTCGCTTGGGGATGATCAATGAGGTAAATCGTACCATCAATGACTTCTGCTAAGTTATGGGTAGGGATCTCCGTAGCATAACCAGCGGAAATTCCCGTTGAACCATTGACTAATAGGTTTGGATATCTCGCTGGCAACACAGTTGGTTCTTTTTCAGTATCATCAAAGTTCCATACAAGATCAACCGTATTTTTTTCAATATCTGCCAACATTTCACCACTTAATTGGGAGAGCCGTGCTTCTGTATAACGCATAGCAGCTGGTGGGTCACCATCCATACTACCGTTATTTCCGTGCATCTCTATAAGTACTTCTCTTAGCTTCCAATCCTGACTCATCCGAACCATGGCTTCATAAATACTACTGTCCCCATGAGGATGATAATTCCCCATGATATTTCCGACAGATTTGGCAGATTTACGGAATCCTTTATCAAAAGTATTGCCATCTTTATTCATCGCAAATAAAATTCGTCTTTGAACGGGTTTCAATCCATCTCGGATGTCTGGCAATGCTCTTTCTTGAATAATATATTTTGAGTAACGTCCAAAGCGGTCACCCATCACTTCTTCTAGGGTTAGTTCTTGGACTTCTTGACGTTCTTCCATTAGGTGACCTCCTATTCTTCTACTAATTCAGATTGTTTCTCTTCATCGAACAATTCATTGGACGTAGCTGTATTTTCAATATCTTCTTTTTTATCTAAGATACTACCATCTTCTTCTAACGTGAATTGCACATGATTTTCGATCCATTTTCGGCGAGGTTCAACTTTGTCCCCCATTAATGTCGTCACGCGACGTTCCGCTTGAGCAGCATCATCTATCCTCACGCGAATCAACGTTCGAGAGGCTGGGTCCATGGTAGTTTCCCACAATTGTTCTGCATTCATTTCTCCAAGACCTTTATAGCGTTGCAACATATAGCCTTTACCAATTTTTTTGATGGTCGCTGCTAATTCATCATCTGTCCAAGCATATTCGACCACTTGTTTTTTTCCTTGACCTTTAGAAACCTTATAAAGCGGTGGTAATGCGATATACACTTTTCCTGCTTCAATCAATGGTTTCATGTAACGATAAAAGAACGTCAGTAATAACACTTGAATATGCGCACCATCGGTATCCGCATCGGTCATGATAATAATTTTGTCATAATTGCAATCTTCAATTGAAAACTCAGGTCCAACACCTGAACCGATCGTATAGATCATCGTATTGATTTCTTCGTTTTTCAAGATGTCTTGCATTTTTGCTTTTTCAGTGTTGATCACTTTCCCACGAAGAGGCAAGATGGCTTGGAATTTACGGTCTCTTCCTTGTTTTGCTGAACCACCAGCAGAGTCTCCCTCCACGAGGTATAATTCATTCTTTTTCGGATTTCGTGATTGAGCAGGTGTCAGTTTTCCTGAGAGTAATGATTCACCTTTTTTACGTTTTTTCCCATTACGGCTTTCTTCTCGAGCTTTTCGGGCAGCTTCACGTGCTTCTCGGGCTTTGATTGCTTTTCGCACTAACATTTGGCTCATTTCACTGTTTTCTTGTAAATAAAAGCCCATTTGTTCTCCAATGACATTATCTACTGCCGTACGGGCAATTGGTGTACCCAATTTTTCTTTTGTTTGTCCTTCAAATTGTAAGAGATTCTCAGGTACTCGAATGGAGAGAACAGCTGCTAAACCTTCTCTAAAATCACTACCTTCGAGATTCTTATCTCGTTCCTTCAGCAAGCCTACTTTTCGGGCATATTCATTGTAGGCTTTCGTCATCGCTGACTTCATACCGACTTCATGGGTGCCTCCATCTTTCGTTCGGACATTATTCACAAATGACAACACGTTTTCTGAATATCCATCATTATATTGGTAAGCAACTTCGACTTCGATACCGTCTTTTTCACCAGAAAAATAAACAACTGGTGTCAACGTATCTTTTTCTTCGTTTAGGTAGTCAACAAATTCTTTGATTCCTTCTTCGTAGTGAAAAACTTCCTTGATTGGTTCTTCACCACGCAGATCAGAAAGTGTGATTTTTACTCCTCTTAAAAGAAAAGCTGATTCTCGCAAACGTTCAGATAAAATATCATAAGAAAATTTAGTAGTGGAAAAGATCGTGTCATCTGGTAAGAAATGAACTGTCGTTCCATTGGATTTCTTGGTTTTCCCGATTTTTTTCAGTGTACCATCAGGCTTACCACCATTGCTGAATTTTTGTTGGTATTCAATCCCATCACGGACGATTGTAACAACCAACCATTTTGATAAAGCATTGACCACACTTGCTCCGACACCGTGTAGTCCCCCTGAGGTCTTGTATCCTCCTTGACCGAACTTTCCGCCGGCATGTAGTACAGTAAAAATCACTTCAACTGTGGGGATACCAGAAGCATGCATCCCAACTGGCATACCACGACCGCTATCTGTCACAGTGATACTATTGTCTTCATGAATGGTTACATCAATTTCATTTCCATATCCAGATAAAGCTTCATCAACCGCATTGTCAACGATCTCATAGACTAAATGATGTAAGCCCCGGCTATCCGTTGACCCGATATACATTCCTGGTCGTTTTCTAACTGCCTCTAATCCTTCAAGAACCTGGATCGATGCATCATTATATTCGTTCTTTACTTTTTTTGCCAAGGCAAACGCTCCTTCAATAATACTTTACGGTTAAAACCGCATCACGATAATCATACTAGAAATACGCATGAAAAAAAAGAGGTTAGGAAAGAATTAAAACTTAATTACTAACTAACCTTTGAGAATACCATCTTTTTTATCCTATTGTTCGCTTTTGTCTTGTCGATTAAATATTTCATGTTATTTAAAATGCAAACATTTAGTTATCTTTTTCGTTCATATTGTTCCACTCGATTTTTATACAACGATCCATGACGATGTCTTTGCGATTTGCTGATTGAAGCTTGTTTGCTGCTTCTTCATTTGCGATACCTAATTGCGCCCAAAATACTTTTGCTTGAGTCTGTAAAAAGTCAGCAGCTACCTCTGGCAAAAATTCACTACGCCGAAAAATATCCACGATATCGATCGGTTCTTGGATTTCCTGTAGCGACGCATAGACCTTTTCGCCTAAAATGATCTCTCCTGCTAATAATGGGTTCACCGGAATGATACGATAACCCCGTTCTTGCAGAAATCGAGCAATTTGATAACTTGTTCGTTCTTCCTTATTACTCAAACCAACAATTGCAATCGTTTTTGCTGTTTTTAAATAATCGAAGATTTTTTCTTGTGTTGGATTTTCAAATGACATAAATAATACTCCCTTTCGTTCACTCTTTCAAGTATTTCCAATTGTTCACGTACTTTATTCATGCTAAAATAAACATTAGTTTCAAATTGAAAGAGGTAGAACAATGAAATTAATTTTATTATTGGTACTTGCCTATCTTCTAGGCTCGATTCCTTCGGGGGTTTGGATAGGTAAATTATTTTTCAAAAAAGATATCCGCCAACATGGTAGCGGAAATACTGGCACCACCAATACTTTTAGAGTTTTAGGAAAAACAGCAGGTACAATTGTGTTGTTCATGGATATCTTGAAAGGAACCTTGGCAACTTGCTTACCAGTTATTTTCCACGTTACAACCATTAATCCCCTATGGTTTGGTGTTTGTGCGATCTTAGGTCATACGTTCCCTATTTTCGCTGGCTTCAAAGGAGGCAAAGCAGTTGCAACAAGTGCTGGAATGTTACTTGGATTCAATCCTCTATTTTTTATCTATTCCAGTATCATCTTCGTTGTTACGCTCTTTTGTACTAGTATGGTAAGTTTAACAAGTATGATCAGTGCAACTTTGATCACTTTATCAACGATTATCCTTCCTTACATCGCACCTGGTATCTTACCTAAGCAAAACTGGCTATTGACGATCATTGCATTTTTAGTTTCTGCCTTTATTTTCTATCGCCATAAAGAGAATATCCTACGAATCAAAAACCATACAGAAAGTCGTATCCCCTTCGGATTGAATAGTAGTAAGAAAAAAAATTGACCTGAGAGAAAAACAGTTGACTAATCAGCCAACTGTTTTTTTAGCTTTTAAATGATTGATTCGTTAAGAAGCGAAAAGAAACGATTAGCAAAATAAAGGGAACATGAATCATTATACCTGATTTCCTCTGATTAATTGAAATCAAACAACTTTAGGATAACCACTATTTTACCGTAATCGAATATTTTGTTTGAAAAATTTCATGTGCGCCTAGTTGATTGATTCCAGCTTTTTCCATCAATTCTCCCGAGCTGTTTACTGTATCTGCGATACCACACCAAGGTTCGATACAAACAAAAGGCGCTTCTTTTGGATAAGGTGACCAAATCCCAACATATGGCATATCTTTATAACTCAATGTCACACTGTGGCTAGATTTTTCACTACGGATGGCATAAGCGTTCAATCCTTTCGTTTCAAATACTAGTGCATCATTTTCAAAAAGATCGTGTACTAATGCAAGGTTGGTATTTGTTTGTCCAAGTGTTTTTTGTTCCATATCGATATATGGCCCACTTAAAGGTAAACGCAAACGTGATTTTTTAGGTGAAAACGCAAGATAAAAATCATCAAAAGTCAATCCTTCTTCCAGAGGAACATTAAAGGCTGGGTGACCCCCAATCGAAAAGAACATTTCTTCTTCTCCAGTATTAGCCACTTGATAATGAACGGTGATCCCATCTCCACCTAATTCATAAGAAATCACTAATTCAAAATCAAAAGGATAATTTTTTTTGGTCTCGGGTGTGCTTCTTAACAAAAAGCTGGCTAATTCTTGACCATGTTCGATTACTTCAAAATCCATATCTCTCGCAAAGCCATGTTGCCCCATTGAATAAGTCTTTCCTTGGTACGTGTATTGGTCATCCTTTAATCTTCCAACAAATGGAAATAAAACGGGCGCATGTCTTCCCCAATACGCTGGATCAGCTTGCCAAATATACTCAAGATTATTATCCTTTGATTTTAAACTGACCAATTCTGCTCCATGTTCAGCAATTTCAGCAATCAATTGATCATTTTGAATGATTACAGTCATTATAATTCCTCCACCGTTAAATCTTAGGACCTGAGATAGCTAGTCTCAGGTCCTAAGCTATTCTTATTTTTTCCAACAAGAAGTATCCGAATCATCCTTGGCATTACTCGTGTGTTTCAGCGAAAAGAAAACCTAAAGGAGACTCTTTTTGTTTACTTCGTTCCTACTGAATAGATTCATCTAATCAATCGGTCATAGATTTTTAGTAACTGTGTTTTGTTAATTCCTCTTTGAATCTGGAATTTAGAACTTTTAAATACGTCCCTTTCATCCCAAGGGAGCGTGATTCAATGATCCCAGCTGACTCTAATTTACGTAATGCATTGACGATCACTGAGCGAGTGATCCCAATTTTATCCGCAATATTGGATGCTGTTAAACGTCCTTCATCGCCTTCTAATGCATCGAAAATCGCTTGAACTGCCTTCAATTCGCTGTAAGACAAAGTATTGATCGCCATTTGGACAGCTGTTGCACTTCTGACATCCGCTTCAATACTACGTGATTTTTGATAAAGGATCTGCATACCGACTACCGTCGCACCATATTCAGCTAACACTAGGTCTTCATCGGTAAAGGCTTGTTCCATCCTTGATAAAATAATGGTTCCTAACCGCTCGCCAGCACCAAAAATAGGGACTACTGTCGTCAAACCAAATGGGTATTTTTCTCTTGCTTCAAAAGGAAAAGCAGTCATTTCACTACTGATCGGAATATTGGCTTCCGTTTTGTTCAATTGATCAACTGTGTCAGTATAAGAATCGGGAAATTGCTTTTCAACAAACATCATTTTTATCCGTTCATTGTTGACATCATGACGTTCATCATAGCCTAATAAGACTCCTTCACTGCTGATGATATAGACGTTACTATCTAAAATAGCACCTAATGTCACAGCCATTTTATCATAAGGTAAATCAGCTCGCAGATCGAAAGTATTTTTTTGTTGTAATAATTTGTTGATATTGCGGGTTTTTGTTAATAAATCCGTCATTTTCTTCCTCCGATTTTATAAAATAAAACGACTTAAATCTTCATTTGCTACAATCGAACCTAATTTTTCTTCTACATATGCTTCCGTAATCGTGATTTCTCCCATTTGCATGTCAGGTGCTTCAAACAATAAGTCTTCTAACAATTTTTCTAAGATCGTGTGCAAACGTCTAGCTCCGATATTGTCTGTATCGCGGTTCACATCATAAGCGATTTGAGCGATTTTCTCAATTGCTTCTTTCGTAAAGATAACTGAAACATTTTCTGTGCCAATCAATGCTACGTATTGTTTGATTAGTGCATTGTTTGGTTCAGTCAAGATCTTAATAAAGTCATCTGCAGTTAAATCATCTAATTCTACACGTATTGGAAACCGTCCTTGCAATTCTGGAATCAAATCACTTGGTTTTGATAAATGGAAGGCACCAGAAGCAATAAATAAGACGTGATCCGTTTGGATAACTCCATACTTCGTGTTCACTTGTGAACCTTCAACGATTGGCAGGATATCTCTTTGGACGCCTTCACGTGATACTTCACCAGATTGTTGTGATTTTGAAGTGATTTTATCGATTTCATCAATAAAAATGATCCCGCTTGATTGTGCTAATTGAATGGCTTCACTATGGATGTCAGCATCTTTGACTAGTTTACTTGATTCTTCTTTGATCAACAGTTCAAGTGCATCTTTTACTGCTAACGTGCGCTCAACCTTTTTCTTCGGTGTTAGCGCCCCTAATGTTTCATTTAAATCAATGCCCATCTGTTCCAAACCATTGTTCATCATTGGAGCTGGTTTCTTTTGTTCTTCTATTTCGATTGTTACTTGACGGTTATCAAGTAAACCTTTTTGTAATTGTTCTAGAACCGTTTTCCGATTGACACGAATTTCTTCAGTCACTTCTTCTTGCGGTTCTGCTGTATTTTGTTGCGCAACATTGAACATGTTCATCATTTGTTCAAATTGATTTCCTGTTTGTTTTTGTTCTTTTTTAATTCCAGGAACCAGCACTTTTACTAATCGTTTTTCTGCTCTTTTCTTAGCTTCAGTATATACACGACTATATTGTTCTTTTTCAACGATCTGGATCGCATTTTCTACTAGATCACGAACCATCGACTCCACATCTCGACCAACATAACCTACTTCTGTAAATTTCGTTGCTTCTACTTTCACGAAAGGAGCGTTGACGATTTTTGCCAATCGGCGAGCGATCTCTGTTTTCCCTACCCCTGTTGGTCCGATCATCAACATATTTTTAGGTGTGATGTCTTGTTGCATTTTTTCATCTAATTGTAAACGGCGATAGCGATTGCGCAAAGCGACCGCAACTGATTTTTTAGCTGCTTGTTGTCCAATGATATATTGATCTAATTCATTAACGATTTGTCTTGGTGTTTGTTTTAATTCATACATTCTTCTTCACCTCTATAATTCTTCCACAATAATATTATGATTTGTAAAGATACAAATGTCTGCTGCAATATTCAATGCATTCTCTGCGATTTCTTTGGCACTCATGTCGTTTTGTGCGTAGTTCTTCATTGCTCGAGCAGCAGCTAATGCAAAATTCCCTCCTGAACCAATGGCCAAAATTCCATCATCTGGTGCAATCACTTCCCCAGTACCTGAAACTAATAACATTTCTTTTTCGTTCATTACGATCAACATTGCTTCTAGTTTTTGCATGGACTGTTGTGTCCGCCATTCTTGCGCTAATTCCACTGCAGCTCGCTGTAAATTACCATTGTATTCATTTAATTTGCCTTCAAATTTTTCTTCCAATGTAAATGCGTCTGCGACACTTCCAGCAAATCCTACGATGACTTCATCATTATAGATTCGACGGACTTTTCTTGCGCTTCCTTTCATCACCACGGATTCGCCCATTGTAACTTGACCGTCACCTGCCATTGCAAATTTTCCATCTTTTTCAACGGCACAAATCGTCGTTGAATGAAATTGTGATTCTACCATAGTTATTTCCTCCCAATTAAGATTACTGATCCTTTTCTATTACGCTCTTGGATGAAACGAGCGATAATTTTTTTGTAAACTTTCTTTTGTCACGTGAGCATAGATCTGTGTAGTAGATAGATTAGCATGACCCAACAGCTCTTGAACTGTCCGCATATCTGCACCATTATTCAGCAAGTGTGTAGCAAAGGTATGCCGCAGCATATGTGGATGGATCGAACTATCTAAACTACTCTTTTTAATCACTTGATTCAATACATACTCGATCCCTGTTGGCGTAATTGGTTCACCATGATGGTTCACAAAAACATAGTCATGACTCTTGTGGTATTTATCCATCAAAGCCTTTCGCCCTTTTTCAAAATACTCTTGTAAGGCATCTTGTGCGAATGAACCAAGTGGTGCATACCGTTCTTTATTCCCTTTACCATGAATCAACATGACTTCGGAGTCGAAATCGATTTCTGCTAGTTTCAAATTACTGCACTCGCTTAATCGAATCCCCGAACCGTAAAGAACTTCTAATAGCGCTTGGTTCCTCAAATCTAAAGGTTTTTCTCCTTTGACACTGTCAAATAATACTTGCATTTCATTCTCATAAAAAAAGCGAGGTAGTTTCAAATTTTTCTTTTTTAGGTGGACATAAGAAAAAGGATTTTCTTTGATCACTTCTTCTTTTAAAAGGTATTGATAAAAAGAGCGCAGACTTGCAATCTTACGACTGATCGAATTTCTACTATATCTTTCATCAGTTAGGTAACTTAAATACACTCGAACATCTAAGTGATTGATTTTTAATAAATCATCCTCTCCTGATTCTGTAAGAAATCTTTCAAAATTAGTGAGGTCTTCCTCGTATGCTTCTCGTGTTTTTTCAGAGTAACCACGTTCCACGATTAAATAACGCAAAAACTTATCTTTCCACGTTTGTTCTAGCATTTTATCACCTTCCTTTTAATCCCAGAGATAAATTTAGCATAGCAAAATTAAAAAAACAAATAAATTGTCAGAATTTAATCAATATTTCTAAGTTTGTTCACAATTGAAACAATTAATTTGACAAAATTCTTAGATTACGACCTTTTTTTTAATCTGATATTTACTCATTTTTTACCAAAAGAAAAAATTTTTTTTGGAACACTGCAAATAAAAGATGTGTTGTATATTTATTTTATGCCTAGTAAAGAGCCCGGAACACCTTTGTCCCGGGCTCACTTCATGTTACTGAGCTGTTACTTCATCAATTAATTCTTTTTTTATTTGTTCATTTGCCTGAAGTGCTCTTTGAGCAATCGCTTCATAACGTGTTTTTTTGTCACGAATGCGCTCTGGTAATTCAGGGAACAAACCATAATTCGCATTCATTGGTTGGAAATGTTTTCCTTCAGCATGTGTAATATAATACGCCATACTCCCAATCGCTGTTTCTCGTGGAAACTCAATCGGCTCACTTTCTTTAGCTAAACGAGCAGCATTGATCCCTGCAAGCAAACCACTAGCTGCACTTTCAACATAACCTTCCACACCAGTCATTTGTCCTGCAAAGAACAAGTCTTCACGCTTGGTTGATTGATAAGTTGGTTTCAATAATTCTGGTGAATTCATAAAACTGTTGCGGTGCATCACACCATAACGGACAAATTCTGCGTTTTCTAAACCTGGGATCATACGGAAAACCCGTTTTTGTTCTCCCCATTTTAAGTGCGTTTGGAAACCAACGATGTTATACAATGAGGCAGCGGCATTGTCCTGACGTAACTGGATCACCGCATAAGGGCGTTTACCGGTTTTTGGATCTTCTAATCCAACTGGTTTCATTGGACCAAACAGCATTGTTTTAAAGCCACGCTGAGCCATCACTTCGATCGGCATACAGCCTTCAAAGTATTTTTCTTTTTCAAATGATTTAAGTTCGGCTACTTCAGCTGTTGTTAAAGCTTCGTGGAATGCTTTAAACTCTTCTTCAGTCATTGGACAGTTTAGATAAGCTGCTTCCCCTTTATCATAGCGTGATTTTAAATAGACTTTATCCATATCGATCGTTGCTTTGTCTACGATCGGTGCTGCTGCATCATAAAAATAGAATCCGTCAGAACCATTGAATGCTTTAATACTTTCAGCTAACGGGTGAGAGGTTAAGGGACCAGTAGCAATGATCGTGATCCCTTCTGGAATTTCAGTGATTTCTTCATTGATGACTGTTACTAGCGGGTGTTCTTTGACTTTACGTGTGATCGTCTCAGAAAAAGAATCCCGATCCACTGCTAAGGCACCGCCAGCTGGAACAGCTGTTTCATCAGCTGAAGTAATCACGACTGAATTTAACCGTCGCATTTCTTCTTTTAATAAACCTACTGCATTTGCTAAACTATTCCCTCTCAAGGAGTTGGAACAGACTAACTCTGCAAAATTACTTGTATGGTGTGCTTCTGTTGATTTCACTGGGCGCATCTCGTATAAACGAACAGGAACACCTGCTTGAGCGACTTGCCAAGCTGCTTCACTTCCAGCTAATCCTGCACCTATTACATTAACAGTTTTCAAATAAAGACCTCTTCTCATTTTATTTTTGAATGTCTTCTTCATAGTCGCCATTGATACATACGACTTGTTTTCCGCCTTTGACTTTCTTTTCAACTAAATACTGGTCACATTTCGGACAATTTCGTCCTACTGGTTTGTCCCAAGAAGTAAAGTCACAGTCTGGAAAACGTGAACACCCGTAAAAGATTCGGTTTTTCTTAGACTTGCGTTCAATCACCTGACCCTCATGACAAACTGGACAAGTCACACCGATCTCTTTAACAATTGGTTTCGTATTTCGACAATCAGGAAAATTACTACATGCATAAAATTTACCATACTTTCCTAATTTTATAACCATCGGATGCCCACAAATATCACAGTCAAATCCAGCCGGTTCATCTTTGATTTGAATTTTTTCGATTTTTTCTTCTGCATTGGTCAATTCTTTTTCAAATGGTTTGTAGAAACGATCCACCACTTCGATCCATGCTTCTTTTCCTTCTTCAATTTTATCCAAATCACCTTCCATTTCAGCGGTAAAATGGATATCGACGATTTGGGGGAAGAAATCACAAATCAAAGAATTGACGATTTCACCCAATTCAGTTGGTTCGAAGCGTTTTTGTGTCAATTTGACATAGTAACGTCGTTGGATCGTATCCAGCGTTGGCGCATAAGTGGAAGGACGTCCCACACCATTTTCTTCCAAAGCACGGATTAAAGTTGCTTCACTGAATCTTGCTGGCGGTTGTGTGAAATGTTGCTTCGGTTCAATGTCCACTGATTGAACAATGTCCCCTTGTGCTAGTTCTGGTAAGATATTTTCTTTATCTTCTTTCCCATCATCTCTGCCTTCAACATAGACTTGCATGAACCCTTTAAATTTAACTTTAGAGCCATTCGCAATAAAAAGTACGCCATTTTGTTCTAAGGTAACTTTCATGGTATCTAATATCGCTGGTGTCATTTGACTAGCAACAAATCGTGACCAGATAAGGGTGTAGAGTTTTAATTGGTCCTTGTCTAAATATTGTTTGATTTCCTCAGGAGTGCGTAGGACACTTGTCGGGCGAACTGCTTCATGGGCGTCTTGCGCACCTTGCGCATTTTTGATTTTACGTTGTGCATGACTTGAAAATTCTTTCCCGTAAGTTTCTTCAATGAAGGTAGCCGCTTCTGCTTTCGCAGTCTCAGCGATCCGTGTTGAATCGGTACGCATATAAGTGATCAAACCTACAGTCCCTTGCTTACCTAAGGAGATCCCTTCATATAATTGTTGCGCAACCATCATCGTTTTCCGTGTTCTAAAATTCAATTTTCTAGCAGCTTCTTGTTGTAGGCTACTCGTAGTAAATGGGTTTGCTGGATTTCGTTTCCGTTCTTTCTTTTCAACTTTTTGAACGGTGAAATCTGGTCCATCAATACGATCAGTAACTTCTTTTACGGATTGGGCATCAGGCAATTTCTTTTTCTTACCATCAATTCCCCAAAAGTTTGCTTTAAATTTTTTACGTGTTTTTTTGAAATTACCGTCAATGCTCCAGTATTCTTCTGGAATGAAATCACGGATTTCTTTTTCACGATCAATGATAATTTTTAATGCAATAGACTGTACTCTTCCAGCACTTAATCCTTTTTTGACTTTGCGCCATAGGATTGGACTGATGGAGTAGCCCACCAAGCGGTCTAACGCCCGTCTTGCTTGTTGGGCATCCACTAAATCCACGTCGATCGTTCTTGGTTCCTTGAAGGCTGCTTTTACCGCTTCCTTAGTAATTTCGTTAAAAACCACACGATTTTTTTCTGATAAATCTAAACCTAGTAAATAGGCTAAATGCCAAGCAATTGCTTCCCCTTCTCTATCCGGGTCACTTGCAAGATAAACTTTTTGCGCTTTTTTTGCTGCTGATTTTAAACTTTTGATCACATCGCCTTTTCCGCGAATTGAAATATAATGGGGTTCATAGTTGTTTTCGACATCAATTCCCATTTTACTTTTAGGTAAATCACGTATATGACCGACACTGGCCATTACTTTATAATTACGACCAAGATATTTTTCAATGGTTTTGGCCTTTGCAGGTGATTCCACAATCACTAAATATTTATATGCCATTACTGAATGGACTCCTTTCCATTGACATGTTCCTACTATATTAAGCGGACTCATACAAATCGTAGCTTATCATATCCATTCAGAAAACGTTTGTCAAGAAAATCAAATGAGAAGTTCCTGTTATTCTTTCAACTCGAACAATAAATCTTCACCAGAAATCACACAAACAGCACCATCTTGAATTAGTTGATGGGAGCCAGTTGAGTATTGTGTCAAAATATTTCCAGGTACAGAAAAAACAGTTCGACCGATTTCTAACGCTTGTTGTGCTGTTATCAAAGAACCACTCTTTTGCTTTGCTTCAATGACACAAGTGCCTTGTGACAAAGCAGCAATGATTCGATTTCTCATGGGAAAGCGGTATTGTTTTGGTCCTTCATATGGTGGATATTCACTAAGTAAAAGATGATTCTTTCCAATTTCTGCTTGAAGAAATTGGTTTTCCTTTGGGTAGGCTTTTTTAATTCCTGTACCGATTACCGCAATCGTCTTTCCAGTATTTTTAATCGCAGCCAAATGTGCATATGTATCGATTCCTTTGGCACAGCCACTAACGATGACATAGTTAGCATCTATGACCGGAGTTAAAAGTTCATGTACAACTTTTTTTGCCAAGACCGAGGTTTTCCTGCCCCCAACCACACTGAGCATCTTTTGTTTTAGTAGAGAAAGATCACCAGAATAAAATAAAAGAATCGGTGGTGTCGCAAGATGAAAAAGTTGCGGGGGATAGCACGGGTCAAGACAAGTAATGAATGACTGAGCTGTTTTAAACTTCGCAAAATTTTGATTGATTTGCCGCCAACTTTCTTGAAATTTTTCTCGATGACGAACAATTTTTGCGATTTCAATGATTTCATAAGAAGACAACTCGCTTGTTTGAGCTTCCAATAAGGCCTGGACAACCGCCCATTTTCCTTGACTGCTAATTCCTTTCGCATAAGCTAATTTAAGTAAAAATCCTTCAATCTGATCCATGAACGAAAACCGCCTCTCGAAGTTACTTTTAAATAAAATACGCAAGAGACGGTCAAACATCTTAAGATAAATAATTTTTTATCGGTGCAAAAGAGCGTCGATGAATAGGGGTAATTCCTTGTGTTGCTAAGCCTTGTAGATGTTCTTTCGTTCCATAACCAGCATTATGGCCAAAACCATAACCTGGATATAGTTCATCATATTTTTTCATTAAATCATCACGATAAACTTTTGCAATGATACTTGCTGCCGCAATAGAAACTGAACGAGCATCTCCCTTGA
Source organism: Enterococcus sp. C57 (assembly GCF_040887305.1). Taxonomy (NCBI): domain Bacteria; kingdom Bacillati; phylum Bacillota; class Bacilli; order Lactobacillales; family Enterococcaceae; genus Enterococcus; species Enterococcus sp. C57. The sequence continues at coordinate 110,139 of NZ_JBFOFP010000005.1, forward strand.
TCAATTTTTCTTGCTGGATTGGCAAATCCAGTGTCATGGCATCAATTAAGAGATAATTTGGACGTATCGCCAGCTTTTCTACAGCTTGGATCATTGCTAGTTTGCTTGCCTCATAAATATTGACCTCATCAATCTTTTTTTCATCAATGATGCCGATACCGATAGCAAGTGCTTTTTGTTGGATTTGGTCATAAAGCAGTTCTCGTTTTTTTTCTGATAATTGTTTCGAGTCATTTAATCCAAGGATCGGTTCGTCTTTAGGTAGGATGACAGCGGCCGCTACTACTGGCCCTGCTAAAGGTCCACGCCCTACTTCATCAATCCCCGCAATCCATTCATATCCTTGTTCATATGCCTGCTTCTCAAATAATGACATTTCCAAATATTTTTCTTGGATCAATGCCGTTTTTTTTACTTGTTTCTCAAAGGATAGAAGCGCTTGTTGTACCCCTTTTCGCTGATCTTGCTTTAGTTCGGCAATGAAGGGATCAGTTAACGACGTCACTGTTTTTAATCGTTCCTTGATACTTTGGATCGATTCACTCATCGCTTGTTTTCCCCATTTCTTCACATCGATCTAACGTGTAGCGCCCAAGTTTTCCTTGACGGATATCGAAGACTACCACTTCACTACCACGATCATAATCATCTTTATAGCCACGCTTTGCAGTAATCGTCATCAATAATTCAGGTGCTAATTGTTGTTCTGCTTCTTCTGGTAACTGATAGCGCTCCGCAATTCTTCCTGGATAGTAACGAGCGAAAAAATCTAAGCCATAGATAGCGAGATCATCTAAATGAACTAACTGGTCTTTAATGGCTCCGGTTAGTGCTAGTTTTTTACCGATCTCTTCATCTTCAAATTTAGGCCATAAGATTCCTGGCGTATCTAATAACTCTAATTCGCTACCTAGGCGCAACCATTGTTGTCCTTTTGTCACACCAGGTTTATTACCTGTTTGAGCAATTTTTTTTCCAACTAAGCGGTTCATCAATGTTGACTTCCCGACATTTGGAATACCTAAAACCATGGCTCTGATTGCTCGTGGTTTGATCCCTCGAGCGGCATCACGTGCTCTTTTTTCTTTCAGTGCTTCTTTGGCTGCTGGAATCAACGCTTTGATCCCTTTACTCTCTTGAGCGGTAATCGCTAATGCTTGATGACCTTGTTGTTGAAAATACGTTTGCCATAACTTCGTTTGTTGGGGGTCTGCTAGATCAGCTTTATTTAATAATACCAACCTTGGCTTTTGTTGGATGATCTGATCAAGCATTGGATTACGTGAAGACAAAGGTAATCGTGCATCGACTAATTCAAAGACGATATCGACATATTTCATTTTCTCAGAAACTTCACGACGGGCTTTTGCCATGTGCCCTGGGAACCATTGGATCGTCATAGAATAAATTCATTCCTTTCATATAAGGATTTCAAACCTTATTCTTACATTATCATATTTAACCTTAGTAAATCTATGCATACAAGTCTACTACCATCAAGTAAGTTGATTAGGCTCATTTTCCTTATATTATTCAAAGCAATTATTGGGTAGACTCTTTCAAAAGCAGCTCTGCAACTATCCATACTACCATGAACCTAAGATCAGCGATTATTTTTATGCATTTATCCTGACTTTACAATTTTTTAAAGTGGATACCGCTTTTTATTCATCAGTGGTTCGGCAGAATAATCCTTCTATCATGATACTAAATCTCAACGCCTTAGGGTATTTTTCTTTATCAAACATGTTTTGTACTTTTATTACTATTAATAAAAAGAAAATACATCATTATAAATAACAAAAAGGCGCCTGTTCCGTATTTTATCATATTTCCCTACTAATCGCACTCTCATTTTGGCATTTTCCGTTCTCTGGGTTCTTGATTCCTCCATGCTACAAATTGGTGAGATAACACATCCTTTAAGACTTCTTCGTGATCCATTACTCAATATAATTTGAGATATTTTTTCACTTTATTATCGATTCTGAGTTTTGGAATCATCAACTATCGATTATCCTTTTTCAGTTAAAAATGAGTGGAAAACTTCCAACTTGCTTTCTAAGGTTTAATCGATTGAGTTATTTATTTTTTTATTTAACGCTCTTGCTTGCTTTTTGCTCTCATTTTTTGCGTATAGATAAAAAGCAATGGTGTGTAAGATCAAATTTAAAATAAGATAAATTGCCAAAAGATTAATTGGTGAAATTGCCAAAGGCAGTTTGAATGAAAGCAAATTGAAAATCGCTAAACCCGCAACTGTATTTCCAACAGTCGCAATCAAAATATTACTGACTGGTTTCAGCGTAAGATGATTCCAAAGCACATCATACATCACACCAAAGACTAATGCACAAACTAGACTAACACCCATTACGTGCCAAAGAAAATAAACATGGATCATCTGTCCTTTCGCAAAGAAGCTTGTTATTATAAATATCAACCAGATGCTGCTTAACGAGAACGTTTGAAAAAAATTATGTTTTATCTGTTTACTCATACCCACATCTCCTTAAATTTTTTTACATAGTGACGATTCACAATAAATTTAGAACCATTTTTCATTTCAATTTCAACCCGTGCATTATCCGTAGAACGAAAAGCTTTAATAAAAGATCGATTAACCAGCGTACTAATGTTGATCCGCACAAATCCGTAACTTGTAAATTGCTTCTCAACTATTTTTAACCGTACAGCTAATAGATACCTCTCATTTGATGTAAAAACGACATGACACATCTGTTCTTTTGACTCGATTGAGGAGACATCACTTAATAGCCTGGAAACTTTCTTATTTGTTTTTGCATCAATTACTACGATTGTTTGCTCCGTAGTCAGAATAGCTTCTTTTATTCTCCCCCACGTTTTTTCGCAAGAAGAATGGGTAGTTACCTTCACTGTATCCTGTGCAATGTGATTATCAATTCCAAATTTTATTCTCAAATTTTCTCCTCCTTGCTTTGATACTCTCAGTTTAAGCCGTACGCATACCATATTCAATTCCTTTCCATGAGGTTGCACTTTTTCGCAAGAAGATTGCAAGAGATAGGAAACATTTCAATACTTCCTCCCTATTCAGGTGTACCCTGCTTCTTCAAATGAAGAATGTTCCTGTCTTTAATGATGAACGACATTCGATTGGGTTTAATCGTTTTTTCTAGTATTCTGCCGATAAATATATTCAATGAACGTTTATAAAACTGTAAAGAAGAATTCTTTCAGCACACATCTTTTGACAACGTTTACATTTTAATAGATGATAGGATAAAAGAAAGGAGAGGTACAAATGAACAGTATGGTTTTTGTTAATTTCCCCGTTGAAGATGTAGACAAGTCTGTTGCTTTTTATGAAAAATTGGGCTTTAAGAAAAATGAAGAATTTTCAACTGACGAAGCAAGCGCTGTGGTTTGGGACGACACATTTTGGATCATGTTACTCTCTCACGGTTTTTACAAAAAATTCTTAAAAGACAAAGAAATCGCAGATAATAAAAAAACAAGTGGCGCCTTGATTTCTTTTAGCGTAGCAAATGCGGATGAAGTTAAAAAGTTTGCGAATACGGCGAAAGAAAATGGCGGAAGCTATCATGAAGTCGATATGGGCATGTCTGAAGAAGAAATGTTTTCACTTGAAGTCCAAGATTTAGATGGAAATACATTAGAGCCTGTCTGGATGAAAATGTAAATTTTTTAAAGCCCTCCATTAGAAAAACAGATGGAAGGCTTTTTTAGATAAATTTTCTTGATCTCCTATGCACTTATTTTGTCTTGTTTGGCTAAAATAGTAGTGCTAGAAGATCTTCGTTATTAAAATGAAAGATATAATCTGAAACAGTCATATCATTTAATGCGTTTTTTATTTCTTCATAAATAAATTTTTGACCAAGTAATTGTTGTTCAAGAATACTTACATCTTTTTGTCCAAAAAAATCACCATAAAAACGAATCTCATTGATTCTCCCATGTAGTGTCGACAAACGGACATCCACAATTCCAACTTTGGGGAGCCTGATTCTGCGTTTCACCGAAAACCTTGGTGTTTCACCATAGACCCAATCATCATTGCCATAACGATTCTGGACGATTTGTTCAATGTTTTGTTCATCTTTCTTCGTCAAATCTATCCTTTTATCTTCAATTTCTCGCAGATCATCGACCTGATAGACTTCACAAATCAGTGAATCTCTAAAGTCAGCGGTTTTTTCAAATTGATATTTTTCTTTTAAAAATGGTTTCAGATTCGTCACACTTTTTTTTACTGATTTCGTTGCTTTAGACTCAATTTTTTCTTTGGAAACCGTCAAAATTTTATCAAGAACGGACAAATCAACATCATACATTAATGTACCATGTGAGTATAACCGATTTTTTTTCGTATACATGGCATTACCAGAAAATTTCATTCCTTCGATATACATATCATTACGTCCACCAACTTCTGCTTTGGTTGCGCCCATTTTTCTTAATGCTGTGATAATAGGCGAGGTAATGGATTCATATTCACCAAATTTCATTGCATTTTTGCTGGTCACAAAGCTAAAGCTTAGATTTCCTAAGTCATCATATACAGCTCCTCCACCTGAGGTTCGCCGAGTGAGTGTCACGGTGTTTTTCCTTAAATACTTGAGATCGATTTCTTCATAACTATTTTGGTTTCGTCCAATAATCACACAAGGTTTTTGAATATATAATAAAAACAAAGGTTCATCACTGTCAAAACTGTTCATAAGATATTCCTCTGTTGCTAGATTTCTCCGAATATCTAAACTTTCCATGATATGATAGCGCACTTTTATCCCTTCTTACTTTTTCTCCTATCATCTCTTTTAGAACATAAAATGGCAAGAAATTAGTTCATTTTATATCTTAATTGTACTATCTTTAATCAAGTAAAAAAGCGACCTCCAAAAGTTAGACCAAAAAATCTAACTTTTGGAGGTCGCTTCCCTCTTCACTCTAAAACAAATTAGCGGTGGCATTAGCGCCTTGAAATCATGCTGAATGATCTCTTTTCTTTACCCAATCCATTTTATCTCGTTCAAGGGATAGTAAACAAAGCGAGCCTTACCCAATATTTCGCTTCCTGTAATCATACCAAAGGAGCGACTGTCTTTCGAAACACGTCGATTGTCCCCTAAAACAAAGTAACTGTCGGCTGGCAGCTTTGTCTTATTCGTTAATTCTTCCAGAGTAAAGTCCGTTGTATAAGGACTATTTTCATGATCTGACTTTCTATTTTTCGTTAGAAAAGGTTCTTCGACCACTTTTCCATTCACTTTCAGCTGATCATTCTCATAGCTAATTGTCTCTCCTGGCAACCCGATCACTCGTTTGATATAAATCGTTCCATCAGCCAATTGAAAAACAACTACGTCAAACCGTCTGATTTCAGAAAATTTTTCCATTACAACCATGTCACCTTGTTTCAAGACGTTTTCCATCGAATTACCTTCCACTGGCACTGGAATAAGAAGAAATCCTCTTAAAATAAAAGCGATCAAGATGGAGCAAAGTACATATTTGATTATAAGCCAAAAACGGTCGATATAGCGTTGTTTTTTTGTCAATATCCATCATTCCACTCTCAAGGTTATCGTTCTTTCTCTATTATAGAAAAAAAAACCAAAAAATGCGACTAGATGTTTCTTCTTTGATCTTTTCTAAAAAATGAAGAAAACAAACGCAGAATCAATGGCTGTTTTCTAAATATTTTTCCCACACCTCATCAAATATATCCATAGATGATAAATAATCCACATTCAATTCTAGATAATCGGAAATTTCTTCATAACTCGTACTATGTTTAGGAAACTGGATATCTTTCCCTGCTTCTGTGGCGAAAACAGATTGTTGATCTGCTTGTTTACCGCCACGAAGAGTCATTAAATAATGATAGAAGCTTTGATTCACATTCTTTCCTCCCAGTTTTCTTTGACGAAAGCCGCTCTTCTTGCATGGTTTCGCTCAAAATTTTCAGGATTTTTTTTATAATAATCTTGATGCTCTGGCTCAGCCAAATAAAATGGTTGTGCTTTTTCAATCGTGGTCACGATCGGTTTTGTAAACCGACCACTAGCCGCTAATCGATTTTTACTTTCTTCCGCGATTCTCTTCTGTTCATTTGTCGTAAAGTAAATAACCGGCCGATAATTCTCGCCACGATCTTCAAATTGTCCAAATGCATCCGTTGGATCGGTTTGCTGCCAATAGATTTCCACTAATTCTTGATATGATATTTTCTCTGGATCATAGATGATCTCTACCGCTTCTGTATGACCAGTCGTTTTAGATTTGACTTGTTCATAGGTTGGAGATGGCACATGTCCACCTGTATAGCCAGACATGATCGTATGAATCCCTGGTAGCGTATCAAATGGCTGAATCATACACCAAAAGCATCCTCCAGCAAAAATTGCTCTTTCCATCCTTCTCTCTCCCATCAATGACCCACTGTTTACTTCGTTACACTCGTATCGGTGGTATCAGTATTCTTTGTCGTTTTATTGCTCGTTGTCTTTTCACCAGTTTCTTTAGGTAGATATAGACTAAAACGAATGTCATCATTCACTAAATCAATTTTATCTGCTTTGATGTACATACCATTTTGCATACGGAAGCGATCTAAACGTAGCATGATCGTCAAATCATCCGTATTGATTTCAATCCAATCAGGCAACTTATAATTTCGCTTGATCATATTCATGATATCTTTGATCGGTAAACTCAATGTGCCGATCGAAAGACTTTTCGCTTTTAATTGGACATTTCCATTTTCCATCACATATGGATCAAAGTACAGATAAAAGTTGATCGGAAATCCTAATACTTCAAACGTACCATTCAACATCGCTTCATTTTCAAGATAAAATTTATATTGAATACCTTGGTCTTTTTGATAATCTGTCAAGAAAAAACTGATCATTTGATTGACCTTTTCTTTATTGGTGTTGATGGTCAAGACTGGATCTCCTTGTCTTTGGGTGATCGCTGGCACCTTAGCAAAATCCGGTTCTCTATTCGCAAAAATCCGAGTACCTAAAAAGATGCTTGATCCAAGAACAACTCCTAAAAGGATCAAAAAAGCCCATTTCCAATAATTTTTCTTTTGAATTTCAGTATTCGTTTGTGTCGAAACCTTTTTTGAGCGTTTTTCCATTATTTCTGATCCTCCCTTGGCAACCATTGGTCTTGCGTTTCAATTAATTCATCTCGTACAGCATTTGCCATCAATTGATAGCCTAAGTTATTAGGATGAAAATGATCTTCTTCATACAATACATTATTTTTGCTATTTGACGTACTTTCGCTAGTACTTGACTGATTCGTTCCTTCTTCAGTTACGCCAACTTTTTGGTTTAACCCTTGATATAGCAAATCATTGATTGGGATAAAATAGCAGTTGTCCGCATTTTTGACAACAGACTCAGTCCCAGCATTCCAGTTGTTCACAATCGTCTGCATGTCTTTAATCTCAGGGAAGTTCAAATAAAATGGATTATAAATACCTAAGATGTAAACCGGTGCGTGACCATTTAACTTCCTAATTTCTTCAATCAGTTGTTCAACATTTTTCTGATACTTTTGTAATGGTCGCTTAAATGATTGGATACTGATCCCAAATAGATCGTTTTGAATCACTTTCATTAAGTCATTTCCGCCCACTGTCAAAGTAATAAAGTCAGCTGATTTAATGTTTGTTTGAATCTCTGAATTTTTCTTGAGCCGTTTTAAAATTTGATCGCTCCGTTCACCGTTTACCCCATAGTTTTCAATTTCAACAGCAGTCAGATCATAGCGATCTTTTAAATCGTTGGCTACTAATGGAACAAAACCACCTTGTTTCGTTTGATCTCCTATTCCTTCAGTTAACGAATCGCCGATAGCTACATAATGGATTTTTTCTTTTTGATCCGTCTTTTGACTAACTGTCGCTGCTGGTTTTAATAGCGGTTTAGCTTTTGGAATCGATAAAGATAGTCCTAAATATACAAATATAGCGATAAGTAATGGGAACAAAACGAGCAATAGTTGTCGTTTTGTTAATTTCATATCATTCACCTCATATTATTCGATTGTTTCTTATGTTATCAAAAATTAAAATAAAAAGGTAGTGTTTCTGAAAAAAATAAGAATTATTATAAAGAAAAAAAGGATAAAATCAATGGCTAACTGACCAATGATTTATCCTCTTGATTTAGTCAACGTAATACATGATTGCAAAGGCGTTTTTCCCCGTATGTGTTGCAATAACTGGATTCGTGTGTAGAACAGGAATCGTCATATCAGGAAATAATTCTTGTAGTCCTTCTTTAAATTCTTGAGCAAGCTCTTGAGCATCTGCATGAGAGATCCCAATTTGACGAACATTTGGTAGTTCTTTTAATTCTTTCTTCAAATTATTGAACCATTTGTCAAAAGTTTTCTTTCCTCGACCCTTAGCAACTGGGATCAACTCTCCATGAGTGAAATTCATCACAGCACGTATGTTCAATACACTTGACAATAAACCAGTCGCTCGGCTAATGCGCCCACCTTTGACTAAGTTATCTAATGTGGAGATCCCAATATATAATTTTGTATTTTCTTGTACTTTTTTGATTTCTTCAAGAATCTCATCAGCACTTTTTCCTGCTTGTGCAAGTTCAGCAGCACGGATCACTTGGAAGGACAGCCCCTGATCGGTTGTATCACTATCGATGACAGTCACTTTCGTTTTAGTCAGATTGCTTGCCTGACGGGCCGCTTCAACCGTTCCACTCAATCCTTTAGTCATATGGATCGAGATAACTTCACTGCCATCTTCGCCAAGTTGATCATAGGTTGAAATAAATTCACCGATTGGCGGTTGACTCGTTTTTGGTAATGATTTAGCTTGAGCCATCATATCCATGAATTTTTCTCCACCTAATTGATCGTCATCAGGATAGACCACGCCATCGATCATGATAGCTAGCGGCATCACCTGGATATTTAAGTTATCTCGCACACTTTTTTCCATTGTACAAGAAGAATCTGTTACGATTTTTACATTTGTCATACTATCTCACTCTTCCTTTAACAAGATGCCTTTTGGTTTACAACAAGTACTAATAAAGGCAATTTCTTTTTTAAGTATAACAGACAACAGACGTTTTTTCATTAAATACCTCTACGAACGATTCCGTTTTCATCCAAAGATGTGGTATTGATCATTTCAACTTTATTAAAAAAGATATTTCCCAAAATGTGCTAAACAAGCTTTCAGGAAATACCTTTTTTCATCGGTTATTTATTTTCTTTTTCGTTGATATGTTTCAAATTGATGGGCATAAGGATTTTTTTCGTCCACCTCCCCTTGGCTGATATTGATTAATGACCATTGATCCCAATCAACATCTGGAAAATAAGTATCCCCTGTAAAAGAATGATGGATGACTGTGCGATACAGCACCGAACAAAAAGGAAGAAATTCTTTATAAATAGCTGATCCTCCCGCAACGAACAAAATGCCATCGTTTTCCTTTGCATAGTCCAATACTTCTTCAATCTCGTGCATAACCATGACATTGTCAGCTTGGTAATCACGATCTCTTGTCATCACGATTGTTTGACGGTTAGGCAACGGACGACTTCCCATACCTTCAAATGTTTTTCTTCCCATAACTAAAGTGTTTGCTTCAGTCATTTGTTTAAAAAACTTCAGATCATTGGGTAATCGCCAAGGCAGTTGGTCTTCTTTACCGATCAACCCATTTTCATCTTGTGCCCAGATAGCAGCTAACATTTCATCATCCTTTCTGTGTTCATACTGCGATTGGCGCTTTGATTGCTGGATGAGGTTCATAGCCTTCAACCTTGATATCATCCATTTCAAAGTCAAACACAGATTTTTTTTCTGTATTTAAAACTAATTTAGGAAACGCACGCATTTCTCTTGAAAGTTGTTCTTTCATTTGTTCCACATGATTTGAATAGAGATGAGCATCACCTAAAGTATGGATAAATTCACCAACTTCTAATCCAGTTTCATGCGCAATCAGATGGGTTAACAAAGCATAACTGGCAATATTGAAAGGCACACCTAGAAATACATCACCACTCCGTTGATACAATTGACAACTTAAACGACCATCATGAACATAAAATTGAAACATCGTGTGGCAAGGCGGTAACGCCATACTAGGAACATCTTCTGGATTCCAAGCAGACACGATCAAACGTCTTGAATCAGGTGTTTTTTTGATTGCTTCGACCACTTCCTTGATTTGATCGATAAACCCACCATCTTTCGTTTCCCAATGGCGCCACTGGTACCCATAGATGTGACCTAAATCGCCATATTTTTCAGCAAATGCGTCATCATTTAAAATTCTTTCACAAAATAGCTGACTTTGTTCTTGATATTGTTTATTAAACTCAGGATCAGAGATGCTTCGATGGCCAAAATCAGTCATATCTGGCCCATGGTATTCATCACTTTTGATATATCGTTCAAATGCCCATTCATCCCAGATATGATTGTTATTTTGTAAAAGATAACGGATATTCGTATCCCCTTTTAAAAACCATAACAATTCACTCTTAATCAACCCAAAAGGAACCCGTTTCGTTGTTAATAATGGAAATCCTTTTTGTAGGTCGAACCGCATTTGATAGCCAAAAATGCTGCGTGTACCGGTGCCTGTTCGGTCGCCTTTTTCATGTCCTTCTTCTAGTAGTTTCCTGCCTAAATCAAGATATGCTTGCTCCATTTTTTTCCTCCTAATCTTCTACCCATTCGCTTAAGTATTCCCAACGAGCCATTTTCTCATCTAATTTGCTTTCTGCTTGTGAAACGTTTGCTTGTAATTCTTGTAAACGAGTAAAGTTATCTCCTTGATGATTCATTTCTTCTTGCAGCTCTGAAATCTGTTCTTCTAATTCAGCAATTTCATCTTCGATCGTTTCCCATTCTTTTTGCTCTAAATAAGAAAGTTTCTTTTTTGTTTCCTTTTTACCGTCAGCAGCCGGCTTCGTTGGTTCATTCATTTTTTCTTTACCTAAAGGCGCTGTATCTTTTTGTGTCAATAAATAACTCGACATATCCCCATAATATAATTCTTGCTTAGCATTTCCTTGAAAAACTAATAATTTTTCTGCTACTTTGTCTAAGAAATAACGGTCATGTGATACAGTAATCACGGCACCTGGGAAACTCTTAAAATAATCTTCTAAAATGGTCAGTGTGGCGATATCTAAATCATTCGTTGGTTCATCCAAGAGTAAAACATTAGGTTGTTGGATCAGCAATTTCAATAGATATAGTCGACGTTTTTCGCCACCAGATAATTTTTTGATCAATGTGCCATGCATAAATCGAGGAAATAAAAATCTTTCCAATAATTCAGCCACACCAATTTGCATACCTTCTGCCGTTTGAGCTTCTTCAGCTGCTTCTTGCAAATAAGCAATCATGCGTTTTTCGGGATTCATCTCTTCATTTTCTTGTGTATAGTAGGCGATACGAACAGTCTCACCAACCGTAAACGTACCATTATCTAAAGGAATACGTCCCGCTAAAATATTCAGTAAGGTTGATTTACCGGCACCATTTTTCCCAGTGATCCCTAAACGTTCTCGTGATTGAATCAACAAATCTAAATGGTTGATCAGCAATTTCCCTTCAATAGCATATGTTCCATCTTTGATCTCTAATACTTTTTTTCCTAAACGTTTCGTTGCGATATTCAATTCGAGGTCTGCTTCATGATTGACTTGATACAAGTTTTCTTTAAGATCCTCAAAACGATTGATGCGTGCTTGTTGCTTCGTTCCGCGTGCTTGAACTCCAGCTCTCATCCAGGCTAATTCTTGTTTGTACAGGCGCTTTCGTTTTTCTTCTTGTTCCACTTCCACACGATCTCTTTCAGCTTTTTCTAAAATATAAGCTTCATAATTCCCTCGATACTCGTGTAGTTGTCCAAATGATAGTTCAAAAATGCGATTCGTCACTCGATCCAAGAAATAACGATCATGGGTGACCATTAATAACGATCCACGATACTGTTTTAAGTAATTTTCTAACCATTCAATCGCTTCATAATCCAAGTGGTTCGTGGGTTCATCTAATAATAATAAATCAGGCTCATCGATTAGGACTTGTGCTAAACTTACACGTTTTTTTTGTCCACCTGACAGTGCGCCAATCTTTTTGTCTAATTCACTGATGCCTAATTTTTGTAAGATAATCTTAGCATTTGTATCTGTGGTCCAAGCATCTTCTTTGTTCATTTGTTCTTCTGCCTTGGCATAACGTCTCTGAACGCTCTCGTCCTCGCCATTCTCAGCTAATACAAGCAAAGCTTCTTCATATTCTCTCACGGTACGGATTAATGGACTATTTCCTTGAAAAACCGCTTGAAGTACAGTCAATTCATCAGAAAATTCGGTTGTCTGTGACAAATATCCAATTCGATAATCATTCGGATAAAAAACTGTTGGTCGATCTCCATCCCCACTGTCGATACCTGCTAAAATATTTAATAAACTTGTTTTTCCAGTTCCATTAGTTCCAATCAAACCGATTCGGTCTTTTTCGTGGATCAAAAAAGAAATCTGGTTAAATAGTTCTTTTTCACCATACGTTTTATTGAGGTCAGTTACTTTTAATTCTTTCAATCCATTCCCTCCTCATCTTGGTTATTGTATCATAAAATAATTTAATTACGGATATTTTTCTATTGTCATCTTAGACAAAATAAAGGGAGAAAATAAGATAGTGTTGATTTTTTCATTAGAGTGGGATAATAGTTAGAAAAAATCTGATTATTGCCTCATTTTTTTAAGGTACACAAAAAGCACACAACCTTGTATGATTAAAGTGCCTAAACAAAAATCAAAGGAGTGTGCTTTTTTTGTATCTATAAAATAAAAAAATTTTATGTTTTGACTATCTATAACGTTCCTATTATAAAAAATAATTAGAAAGATGTTAATTATTCGATTATAGCTACTGCTCTAACCCAACCAGCACTAGCATTTTTAATTTTTATCGGATAACAACTGATTTTAAACCCCGTGGAAGGTAATTGATCAAGACTGGTTAATTTTTCAAGCTGACAATAAGATTTCTCGATTCCTGCAAAATGCCCTTCCCAAATAAGTGAAGGGTCTCCGGTCTTATCAAATTCTTTTGCAATGAATGGTAAAGGTCTGTCCCATGACCAAGCATCGGTACCTACCACTTTTATTCCTTGTTCGAGTAGCCATAAAGTTGCTTCTCTTCCTACACCGCACCCACTGATTAAGTAATTTGATGTTCCCCAATATTGATCCGCTCCAGTCCGAATTAAAACAATATCCTTTTCTTTTAATCGATAGTCCATCGCATCTAAAGCTTCTTTAAAATCCTCGATTTCTAATCGATATCCGTCTGGTTTGTTTGAAAAATCAAATACAACACCATTACCGTAACACCAATCAAGAGGAATTTGCTCAATTGTCCAAGCTGGCTTACCTTTATCCATTGTTGGATGGTAGTGATAAGGAGCATCTAAATGAGTACCTGAATGCGTAGTCAAGTGAATTTTTTCGATCGCCCATGCTAAACCAGCAGGCAAGTGTTCTTTTTTTGCTGTTCCAAAGAAACGAAGCATATCGTTGACGCTTTGTTCATGATCAATGTATGAAATTTTAGGTATCATTTCCTCTGGATCACTGGGCAAATCATTTTCTATAGTTATACTTAAGTCAACTAATTTCAATGTCTAACAACTCCTTGAATGATTATCTAAGTTTTAATATTAACTAAAAAAATTTTTCTATTTTACTTTTTTTTGATGATTTTTGAATTTATTTTTTATAGTGATAGTCTGATGGACAATCATTGAATTATGTCATTAAATAAAGGATAAACGTTAAGAACGATGCTTCTATCAGTTTACAACGATTAGAAAGGTGAAGAAAATCTTGAAAAATAACTGTCATTTATCCTATTGATTTTATAATGTGGAAGTCCAGCATAGTATACTTTACTTGATTTTTCGAGACTAGAAGAAATATCTTCTTTACATTAATAGAAAAATATATTACAATTTTTTCGAATATCGGAGGATCCTAAGGGATTGGATAAGATTACTCTTATCCAATCCCTTTTTTGTTTTCTGATATCTAATTTTTCTTAAGGAGGTACGAAATGGTGAAGAACTGGTTTTACGTTATCTTCGGAGGTTTTTTAGAAATTTTTTGGGTACTTTGTTTAAAAAAATCAGAGAATTTCCATCATTTTTTCTATTCCATTTTGACGATTTTACTCGTTGTTATTAGCTTTTATTTATTTGCTAAAGGTATGGAAAGCTTACCTACTGGAGCAGCATATACAGTGTTTACTGGAATAGGTGCAGTTGGAACAATCATTTTTGGTATTTTATTTCTGAATGAAAGTGTATCTGTGCAAAAAATATTGTTTTCTGCATTATTAGTTATAGGAATTTTGGGTCTAAAAATCACAACAAAGGAGGAATAATCTGTGGATATACTTTATCTTATACTAGCAGGAATAGCAGAGATCATAATGGTCTTTTCTCTTAAAAATTCACACGGATTTAAAAAAATAAATTGGAGTATTATAACTATTATTTCTGCAGCCTCTAGTTTACTACTTTTATCGCATTCAATGAATACATTAGAAGCTGGGGTTAGCTATAGTATTTGGGTAGCTTTTGGTTCCATTGGTTCAATGATCCTTGGAGTATTTTTATTTAAAGAAAAAATGAACTGGCTGCAATTTGCTTCCATGATTATTATTTTATTTTCTGTGATTGGCCTAAAACTAGTTAGCTAATTAAATTGAAGAATCTATTGTCATTTGTGAGACTGGGACAAAACTTGTCTCAGTCTCTTCTACTATCACTAAAGCTTTTTGCTAATTGAAAGCCATTTTCTTTTAAATACGCTTCAAATGCTTCTTGTGTGGTTTGTGTGGTTTGAGTTTCAGTCGGATCAAGCTTGGCACAAAACTCTCCGTTTTAAGCGATTATCTGGGCTTTTCCTTCAAAGTAAGGTTTTTCTTGACGTTCCTGATCTTTTCTTGCAATTGGTAAATCATAGATGTTGTTGGGGGTTGGACTCTACCTAAGGACAAATTTACTGGTATGCCTTTTTGCTGCAAGAGTAAACTATACCATGGGTTATCATTCATACCATCAATGAATCAACGTGAAATAACAAAAAATCTGAGACAGAATGAGGTTCATTCTGACCCAGATTTGATCACGCTGAGCACTTACTCAACTTTTTTAGCCGGAAGCGAACGTTTTCTTGCCCGCAATGCGAATTTAAATGAAAAATCATCAACTGGCTTATTCATAGTATAGGATTCCAGTAAATTAATATTTTTCCGATAACTATTAGCAGAAAAAGTCGTGATCTTCTCAGCTTCTTCATACTCATCAACGATTTTGCGCTCTAAGTAATAGCCACGCAACATTTTTTTAGAATAAAGACTGTCTTGTTGGATCATCCAAGAGGAGATCAAATTTCCTGAAGCCATTTTGATGCCTTCCATTTTTCGTTGTTGGATGAAAAAGTTGACCATTGTTTCATCATAAACATCGGTTAGGTTTTCTAAACTCTCAATGATCAATTGTGTGTTTTTTTGATAGGTTTCCCGAATTTCTTGAATATCTTTTTCGGAAATCAGTGTCTTTCGATCTGATTTTTGTCGTTGCCAGAACATTTTGGGATGTAAGATGATCCGAATCAACCGTCGAACAAAAATAAACCAGAAGCCGACAAACGACAGTACCTGACTAGTAATAGAGTGTTCAAAATTAGCAAGAAATCGTGAATAAAAACGATAGCCATTTGAGGAAAGCTTACCAGAACGATAACTTTTATCTAATCCATCACGTTCGATGGATAAAATCAATGCTTGAATTTCTTGTACTTCTTGCTTTTCATCATCAGAAAGATCTTTTAAATAAAGATCACGGATACGCTCTTGATAGTTTTCAATCACTGCTTCAGTTGCTAAATATTCTTTTGAATCTTTATCTAACGTTTTGATTTCAGATTTCAATACTTCAATGACTTCTTCTAGGATCATTAAAGCATTCAAATCTGTTTTCACTACCTCTTCCGTTTCTGTCAACAGGGGTAAAACCACAATGCCTACGATCAGTGTTACCAAAATAACTCCTGCCGTCAAAAATAATAATAAAGAGCGCTGATAAAAAATCATTTGGTTAATCGTAAAAGGTAAGATGAAAATCGTTGCTAAACTAACCGTTCCTTTCACACCACCAAAAGTTAAAATCAAAATCTCATTCAATTGTTCCTTGAATTCTTTTCCTTTATATTTAAATAAATAAAAAAGACTGATCGAAACAAAGCGAATCATAAATAAGATCATTGAGATCAACAAAATCGTGATTAACAGCAACCAGTTTGAATAAAGCCCATCTCCCCAAACTGGAGAAAATACTTGGGTTAATTCGATTCCTAAAAAAATAAAAACTAACGCATTCAGCGTAAATGTGATTGTTGTCCATGTACTATCGGACAAACTTGATAACTCCGCATCAAACACCGAGATTTTTCTAAATCCCGAAGCTTGCAATACCCCAGCTACTACTGCGGCAATAATCCCTGAAACATCAAATACTTCTGCTAAAACATACGCTAAAAACGGTAATAGCAATTCAATTAACAAGTAACCTGTCACATCTCTGGCAGAAGCCTTCTCAATCAGATTAATCACTTTTCGTTTGACCCATACAAGTAAAAAGCCAACGACGGCTCCTCCTATACTAGAAAACACAAGTGTAAATCCTGCGTTGACTGCAGAAAAAGAGCCCGTGATCAATGCAGCTAATGCAAATTGAAAGGCGGTAACACCTGAAGCATCATTTAATAATCCTTCGCCTTCTAAAATATGCATCGCTTTATTTGGGATATTCACCCGTCCAGAGAGCGAGCTGACAGCGACAGCATCGGTTGGTCCAAGAGCCGCTCCAAAAGCAAAACAAGCAGCTAATGGCACGCTGGGTAATAAAAACGACAGCGTAAAACCAACCCCGACTAATGTCAGGATTACCCCTCCAAAAGCCAGAAATAAAATCGTATCAAAGTTTTTCAGGATCGAGGATACATCGGCTTTTTCTCCTTCACGAAAAAGCAACGGCGCAATGATCATCACTAGAAAGAGTTCTGGTTCAAAGTTGATCGATTGGCCCCATTCTGTTAAGCCTAAGATGATACCAAGAAATATTTGGATCAGTGGAGCTGGGATCATAGGTAAAATGCGGCTAGCTATATTAGATAAGGTGATCGTTACAGCAAATACGATCACTAACTCAGCAAATTCCATGGTCCGTCCCCTTTATTTTTTATTTTGAGCGAGTACCTTTAGAAATTGTTCTTTTTTCTTCAATATTTTGTTTTCTACCACTTCTGCTTGTACATTGTTTCCTTCTAATTCACACTGTACTCGCTTTGATTCTAAACGTAGCAAATCATGTTTCAATCGCTCAAGCTGACGGTACATGATGATATTTTTCTTCCGCAGCTTACAAAGAATTTGCCGACGATCTTCCATTGAAAACGCACCATAACGATCATGCAACAGTTTCTTTTGTTCTTCAAAGCTCTTCCTCATTTTTAAGATCTCCTAAATGCAAACTTGATCTTCATGAAACACTGAACGTTAAAAGGAAAAGGATTCCCCTTTATTAGACAAGTTCAGCTGGATTCGAAGAATAAGTTTGCTTGAATTTCAGAAACTCATTCTATTCCAAATGGAAGAAAATATCAAGTGCGGAAAACACACCAAAAAAGGAGCTGGGAAACCATTTCCGCTCCTTTCTCAGCTATCCATTAAACTTTGGTTTTATTCAAAAAACTCGCCATAGATATCTTCAACACGTTGATCCGGATTGATCACGATGTATAAATTACCTGTTTTTTCACTGATTTTAGTTGATTGGTATTGATTATCCAATCCTTCTGTTCCTTTATCAAGATAAGGGAAATAAACTAGGTCAGGTGTACCATTGCGATAAAGGATCTCCATCCGCTCAATATCTTCATATTTTAATGCACGGTTGAACATGCCCATTTCTAATCCACCTAAGTTGATGTCGTGAGTTGCTACGGAATCACCTTCGTGAAAAATTTCGATCTTAAATCCAGCACAAGGATGGATTTCCATAAATTCACTACCATTGATTCGTCCAAAACTCGTTGTTATTTGTTTGATCCACAAATCACCAATATGGCGACGATTGATCGTCCACGTTTCGCCGTTTCGGAAATAAAATTTTAGCGCTGTCATTTCTTTACTCATAAAAAAATCCCCTTTTGACGTCATTTATTCTGGTTCCCTTTTAGTTTAGCACACATCCCACGTGAAGGTCACATCTAAAGTTTTTTCAAAGATGCGAAACTTTAGAAGCGTTCCATTATTGACAAAAAAATCCGGAAGCAACTCCCCAGCAATAAGCGAGGATTTTCTAAATAGGAGAAGTTTTTAAATTCCTCACTTATTACTCAGAGCTGATTGCTTCTTTCAGAATCTCTATTAAAGCGCGACTTCGACATTCATCGAAATCTATAAATGGTTATTTTGCTGGAGATAATCAAAAAGGGCACTTGCTTCATTTGCTAAATTTCCCTCTACCACTGCTCTTTCTGCAGCTTGAAGTGCATCACTGACCCATTTCCCTGGTTTCTTGTCACTCACACTAAGAAGTTTCTTCCCATCAATTGCTAACTCTCGCATGGATGTAATCGGTAATTGATCATAGCGCTTTGCTACTTGTTCTAGTTGAGGTGTTTCACCAAAATAAATCATGAGTTCTTCTGTCTTCAAAGCGTTCTCTTTTCCCAAACAATAGAGTACCATTGGTTCCAACATCTGTCTTTTACGTTGAATCAATCCATGAACGATCATTTGAACTTCTCGAATCATTTGGTTGGAACATTTCCATTCCTTTAAGAAAGGACGGATCTCACTTTCTTGAAGTCCTAACTGATCGATCAACAATGCCCACGCCTGACTTTCAGTTTGCAATGGTTCATCTGGTAAATCGGCAAAACGTAACAAGGCTTCACCATAGTCTCTTAAACCTGGACAATAAATATAACATTGCGTCTCAACGAATGTTCTCAATCCTGTAGAACGCTCTTTCCCTAATAACATTTTGATGAATTCCACATTAATCCGTTCGACAGAAATTTTTCCTAATAATGAATGGTTGGCCTGAATGGCCGCAGCCGTTTCTTGCTCGAGTGTAAACCCAATTTGACTAACAAATCGAATCCCACGCATCATACGCAAAGCATCTTCATGAAACCGTTCCTGTGGATCGCCTACTGCTCGAAGGATCTGGTTTTCTAAATCAGCTAACCCGTCAAATAAATCAATGATTTGACCATCTTCTTTTAATGCAAATGCATTGATCGTAAAATCACGTCTTTTTAGATCCTCTTCAAGTGAACGGACAAATTCGACATGATCTGGACGGCGATAATCTTGATAGGTCGATTCTGTCCGAAAGGTCGTGATTTCATATTGTTCCTCTTCAGCCAAGACCAAAACGGTGCCATGTTCAATGCCGATATCAATGGTTTTCGGAAAAAGTTGTTTGATTTCTTCTGGGAATGCACTTGTTGCGATATCTACATCATGGATGGGTTGATCCAACAAGATATCTCTGACGCTTCCCCCGACAAAATAAGCTTCAAAACCCGCTTGCTCCAATTTATTCAAGACAGGAATCGCTTTTTGGTATTCTCTTGGTAATTGTTTTAGTTTCATTGTTTTCCCTCTTCCAACTTGATGGCTTACGCTTTTTTATCATCCTTATTTGCTTCTTTTCTTTCAAAGCGATTGTGATCTCTGCGATTAAATTTTTCCATATTTTTTTCAAATACATCCGTTAAATCGATTTCCAGGGAATTTGCCATGATCATAGTGACAAATAAAACATCACCTAATTCTTCTGCTACAGAATTATTGGGCTCCGTTTCTTTCTTCGCTTTTTCACCGTATGTATGATTGACTTCTCGAGCCAGCTCCCCGACTTCTTCTGTTAAGCGTGCCATTTGAGCTAATGGAGAAAAATAGCCTACTTTAAACTGTTGGATATAGTCATCTACTTCCTGTTGCATACTTCTTAAAGAACGTTCTTTTGTCATTTCTTCTCCACCTTTCCTATTTATCTTACCAAAAACTACGTCCAAATCCTAGGCAAGAGCGATTGAGAAAATAAAGATTACGTGCTACATTGAGTAATGTGATGTAAAAAGAATGAAATATTGCGAAAATATTAGTCGGTTTATCGAAGGAGTGGTTTGATGATCTCAATGAAAACAGTTAAAGAAGTCGTAATGATTATGGTTGGTACAAGTATTTATGCGTTTGGACTCGTTTATTTAAATATTGCGAATCATTTAGCAGAAGGTGGCGTTTCAGGGATCACTTTGATCTTACGCGCACTTTTTGGGATTGATCCTGCCTACTCTACGCTATTGATCAATATACCTTTGATTTTGATTGGTGGAAAAATTTTAGGAAAACGTTCACTCGCTTATACCGTCTTGGGAACAGTTTCGTTGTCTGCATTTTTATGGATTTGGCAACGTGTTCCTTTACAAATCAATCTTCAACATGACTTACTGATCGTTTCATTATTGGCTGGCTTAATTGCCGGAACTGGAAGTGGTCTGGTCTATCGGATGGGTGGAACTACCGGTGGAAGTGATATCATTGCTCGTATATTAGAAAAGAATTATGGGATCTCAATGGGTCGATCTTTACTGGTATTAGATGTTATCGTTTTGTTGGCTTCATTGACTTACATTGACTTGAAACGCATGATGTATACGTTAATTGTTTCTTATGTTTTCAGCCGTGTCATTGATTCAATCTTAGATGGCGGTTACTCAGCTAAAGGGATTTTAGTCGTCTCAAACAAAAATGAAGAAATTGCCCCACTGTTGATGACTGGATTAGAACGTGGCGTTACTTTTTTAAGCGGTGAAGGTGGGTTTTCTGGTCATTCTAAAAAAATTATCTATATGGTGGTTAGTTCGAGTGAATTGAATGAAGTGAAACGAATCGTCCATGAAATCGATGAAAAAGCCTTTCTATCAATTATCAATGTCCATGAGGTCGAAGGAGAAGGATTCACTTATCTTAAACCACAGACTAAGTTATTTAAGCGAATATAGCTCTCTCCTAGTTCTACTCGTTTTTCTGGAGTGAGTTTCATCTTTCTTTTTGGCATACAAAATCCCCCTATACAGGACTTTTATATTTCAGTGTCCTATATAGGGGGAGCATATCAACTTTCCTCAGTCTCTTTTAGTATCTTTAAAAACGAATAAACGGTTAAATAAAAGTATCGTTAGTTAGGATTCTTTCCTGCATGTTCGCCTTTTACTTGGTTCTTGCTTAATATTTCACGATTAACTTCATCGGACAATTCCAGGAAAGCATCTTTATCCCCTTTTTCAAGCGCTTGATCAATCTGTAAGTAAAGCATTTTGAGATGGGCTGCTTGTTCTTTCTCTTTGAGATATTGCTCGACTAGTTCAAGATCTTCTTCACTAATAGAGTCGTTCCAAGATGCAAAGGGGTTCTCTTCTAAAACCATTAAATACTCTTTCGTCTGCCAAGCATTTTCAAAAAGGCATTCTACATATAGCGGTCTTTTCCAATTTAATCGAATTTCATGAAAAATTTGATCAGTATCGGTAAACTCTTTCCCCTCGAGAAATAATTTCATTGGTTCTCCATCGAAAGAAAGGTCACTGATTTGTAATCCCCGATTTGCTTGATTCGCTCCTTCAACAAAATGAACATTACTTAAGATTGCTTCATGATTAGCCAAGTAATTCAAAATCCAAAAAACCTCTCTGCGACTAAATGAAACATGATTGACCATCCAAGTTAAGAAATTCTTTTTTTCCTTTACATCTATTAGCATTTTACTCACCTCTCTGCTAGGTCGTCTAATACTGACAATGCCTCCAAATCTCCAGGTTCCAATTCTAAATAATGAGTAAGTAGATCTTTTGTTTTTGTCAATTGTCCTTCTTCTCGTAAGAATAAGGCGTATTCTTTTAGAAAATCAGGTTCATGCTCCAATTCGTGATACGCTTGTTCATAATGAACAGCTGCTAGCGTGAAGTCCTCTAATTCATTATAGGCATGGGCTAAATTCCATTCCGCATATGGATTTGCAGTTTCTTCCATTTGATCGATACTCTTGATTACATCTTCGTAACGTTCTTCATCTAAATACAAATTACTTAATGTTAATAATGTTTCGTCTTGTTTTTCACCTAATTCCAACGCATTTAATAATAGTTTTTCTGCTTTTTCTTTGTCATGTAGGCGATACGCATTTTCAGAAGCTAAGTGATAGAGTTCTACTTGATAAGGATTTTCTTTGATCCCATCTTCAAGAACTTTCTGCGCTTCTTCAATCAATTCTTCTTCTTGCAATGCTTGACCTAAATAAAGATAAAGAGATTGATATTGGGGATTTACTTCTCTCAATTCTTGTAAATAATTGATCGCTTTTTCATTTTCTTTTAGCTGCAGATTGGTAAAAGCTAACTGGAATAAGCGATCATCTGTCCGTTCTTCCTGCAATGCTTGTTCCAATGGTTCGATTGCTGCTTCAAACTCTCCTTGCATGCTTAGAGATTGTCCTAAACGTTCCTGCATAGAGATACCAGAAATCTCATCAATATTACTTGATAATAATAGTTGATAGATCGTTGCAGCTTCAGCAAAACGATCGACTGAAAAGTAAAGTTCGGCTAACGCAAATTGGATCAATGGTTCATCAGGCAACAACGCAGCTGCTTCCTTTAATTTCGCTTCACTGACTTCAGGAATACCGATTACTTGATATAAATCAGCAATTGCTAATAAAGCTTGAGGATAGTAGTCACTTTCTTTTGAAATGTTTTCCAGATATTCAAATGCTTGATCGATTTCATTATCTTCAATCGCAATTTCCGCCAATGGAATGAACAACTCATCATTTTCGGGGTACTGTTTCACTAACTGTTCAAAAATTTGCTTTGCTTCTTCTAAAAAACCAATCGCTAAGAGTACTTCCCCTAATTCAGCCAAAACATCGGCCGGATCTTCTTTCAAAGCTTGTGTCAGATATAACTGAGCTTGCGCCAAATCTTCCTCTGACAATGCTTGTAACATTTTTTCACTATTTGTATTCATTTAAATCCCTCTAATCTCACTAATAATCTCGTCATAAGATTTCATTGTTTGTATTAATTCTTGTTCCTTTGGCGATTGATATTTCTCTATTATACCAATTTTTTTCAAAACAAGAATTTTTTTGCTTTTTTCCGCTAGAAGTAAGACATTTTCTAAATAATCAATTTTTGATAATTGTTCTGGCCAATCGATAGGATAACCCAGATGTTTCAACCAGATAAAAAAATTTTTCAATTGAAAGGACATATCCGCTAGTCCTACATTCCAAGTAAGATGAAAAAGCATTCCTAATAGTTTTTTCATACTAGCTGATAACAAATGACCATTTTCTGTTAGGTAAAAAGCTTGTTCAAATAGTTTACCATAATTTGAGAGATTTTCCGCATCTACTTGGTAAAAAGTAATCATTTCTTCCAGCATCCCCGTAAAAGCCCGCTGAGATAACTGCCTTGGTTGCGGATAGTTTTTATAGAGATTTTGTAAAAAATGATAATCACAAACTAAACCACATGTTATCAAAGTCAAAAAATCTATTTGTTTCCCTTCTCCTTGTTTTTCACTGATTGTTTGATCGTAAACGATTCGTTCTGGAAGGTTGGTCGTTCGCAAGACGACTTGATTTGGCAATTGTAAAATATTTCGTTGAGGAGTTAATGCTCGGGCCATTGAACGAATCGATACCGGAATTAGCCATAATGTTGATGCAAGTGAGGTATGCTTCTGGAAAAAACCTGCTAAATCCATGATTCCCTCATTCCCAAACCCAATGATAAGTAAGGATTGGTTTTCAGGATATCGTTTTGCAAATGTCACAAGATTACTTAGTTCTGTTAAGTGATTACATTGAGTATTGGCACAGATATACCAATCAATCTCACTTGGGTTAGGAAACTGTTGGTTGATTTTCTCAACAAACAAATCGTAATACCGTTGGTTCGTCAAAAATAAAACAGGCTGATTAATCGTTATTGTTTTCAGTTGGCTGACCAACGTTTCCCCATAATAGATTTTTGTTTGTTCTTCTTGTCCTTGATAGTCGATTTCCATAAGCACCCCTCCTTTTCTTTATTTTACCATTAGTAAGTAAAATCGGAAAAGAATAGGGTAAATTCTTGGGAGAATATAGAAAAACTTCGTAATTCACCTACATTTAAGAGCACCTATTTAAAGAATTGTTGTGTAATAAATCGGGCATGGTATACTGTAATACGAAGTAAAAGATTATATAGGACTTTGCTTTTCATTTTATAAAACGGAGAAATGGATTAAGCAATTTTATTCAACTAAATTTCATCAAAAATGAGGGATAAGTTTTGTCAAAAATAAATAAAAAATCAGTTACAGCAATTTTAATTATCTCCCTATGTGCTTTTTTTATGGTTTCACCTCAAATTTATAAACATGCACTCATTGTTTCAAATGACTGGGTATTTCATATGAACCGTTTCTATGACACGGCTATGCAATTAAAAAATGGCACGTTTAATTATTTCCAGTCCATCTACGGTTTTAGCCAATCGGGAAGAGTCATCAATGCCCTTTATGGAACCGACTTTGCCTATTTACATGGACTGTTACTTTTAATTTTTAAAACTTGGTTCAGATTCCAACTTGTATCTACTTTTCTGTGTTACTTCACTGCCGGTACATCGATGTATTTCCTTGGACGGTACTGCCATTTAGAGCAAAAAATTGCTACTGGGATGGCTATTTTATACATGGGTACACCTACCATTTTTTACTATACTCTTGCCCAAAATTTTTCTGGTTGGGGTGCTGCCTTTTTACCTCTTATTTTTATTCCAGCTGTTAGAATGATAAGAAATCGGGAAAGCCCAATCCAACCTGTGGTGCTAGGAGGAACCATTTCATTATTGCTATCTGTCCATATGTTTTCAACCTTACTAGCCGTAGCCGCTTTGATTCCCTTTTTCCTTGTAGGTTTTCTTCACTCTAACAAAAAACTAGTAATAATCAAACAGGCTCTACTAGCAGTGGTGATCGCTATCGGTCTTTCTTTCAATACGTTTACTGCTTTTCTGGATTTGTCCAATGATACCTTGATTCCACCATACGCAGTAACTGATCTATTATCGAATAGTACTTCACTTTCGTTTGGTTCAATTGGCTGGACAAACTTTGGACTAATCCTTTCTATGATATTTGTTTTTCAACTTGTGTTTACTATCGTCCACTTTAATAAACTCAGTGTGTTGGAAAAAACAATCAACTTAGTCGGAGCATTCTTTTTACTTGTCTCTTCTAAATACATTCCTTGGAATGATATCGGCAATTATTTTACATTTGTTCGCAAAATGCAATTTCCACAAAGACTGGGTTGCCTCGCATGTATCTTATTAATACTAGGGTTCGGTTTTACCATTCAAAAAGCCTTTGTAACTTTAGAGAAACAATCGGTTTTAAAAATCAGTGTGCCACTATTACTGACTTTTTCATTGTTAAATTTAACAGGTGGCTATGCTTTAATTTCGGATACAGCAGCTATCTGGAATAGTGATGCCCCACTTTCTAAAGACACAAGTGCTGCTGAAACCTTAGAAAGTAATGCAAGTAATATTCGTCACCTATTTGGAGGCAATGCTGATCTATCTGCTGCTTTACAAATACACAGAAAACCGATGGCTGACTATTTACCTGCTAGTGGTGGACAATTGGAAGATCCTTACAAAGCTTATAAAGAGGACGTTTTACACAATTCTATCCCTCTTAAAAGATCAATTGACAAACAAGGGAATATACATCTAACTTTCACTGCTAAAGATACAAATAAAATAACTTTACCAGTAATCATTTACCACAATAGTTCTCTCATAATCAATGGAAAATCTAGAAGTGAAGCACAATATTCACTGACTTCAATAGGCGCTCTAAGAATTTCTCCAAAGATTGGTACAAATGAAATTATTGTAGGATATAAACCAGGTAAACTATTCAGATCAGCTATTTATATCCGAATACTAACAGTGGTTATCATCATTGCTTACTATATGAGCAAACGCAGCAAATTTTTCAGTAAAAACAAACGCACGCAATAACCGATGAGCAAAAGATTTTTTCTAAACAGCCAGATAGACAAATGAGACAATGAACGAAGCAATCAACTTTGAATAAATAAGTGGTTGTAAAAATAACGACTATCCTATTCATTAGGATAGCTTGGAAAAATAGCTTTTCGTCAATAATGACTGATAAGTTTTGTATTAAAAAATCTGGGACAGAATGAACCGTATTCTGCCTCAGATTTTTTTATTATTGTTTAAAGCAAGGTTGTGAAAGCATCGGAGCTTCAATGACAATAAGAAAAGATTTTTTGAAATAGCTTCTCCTATTTTAGAAAATCATCGCTTATTGCTGAGGAGTTGCTTCTTGCAGACCATTCACTCATTTTTAAACTGAAAAATAAGATTTATATCTCAGATTCATAAATAACGGAGACGCAAAGTACCCTTCGTCTCCTAATTTCTTCACTCTAAAACTCAAAACAATAGGAAATATAAAAAAGCACTTGCAGCTTAAAGCCACAAGCGCTTTTTTATGAGCCGTATTATTTAACAGCGTCTTTTAATGCTTTACCTGGTTTGAATGCAGGTACTTTGCTAGCTGGGATTTCGATTTCTTCACCAGTTTGTGGATTACGTCCTTTACGTGCAGCACGTTCGCGAACTTCAAAGTTACCAAAACCGATTAATTGAACTTTTTCGCCGTTAGCTAAAGCATCTTGAATAGTTGAAAATACAGCATCGACTGCTGCAGTTGCATCTTTTTTAGTTAAGTCAGTAGCTGAAGCAACTTTTTCGATTAATTCTGCTTTGTTTGCCATGGATAGATTCACCTCCTCCACAAGAGATATGATGTAAAACATCAGTTTAGTTAAAAACATTCTGAGTGGTCCAGAAGTTTAAAAGAAATATTGATCTAGTTCAATATTCTGTTATCACGATATCATATAAACCGCTTAATAGCAAGGTTTTTACCATTTTTCACGTGCTTTTTTTAGTCATAAAAACGTAATAAACAAAACCACCTATTTTTTTTGAAAAAAATCTGCCGATGTGGTAAAATGCCTATTTTCGTCTTCTTGGAATGATTCGGATCGAAGTTCCTTCGAAAGTAAATGCTTTACGAATTTGATTTTCTAAGAAACGTTCATAAGAAAAATGCATCAACTCTTCTTCGTTAACAAAAACGACGAAGGTTGGTGGTTTTACAGCCACTTGCGTAGCATAGAAAATCTTCAAACGCTTCCCTTTATCTGTTGGAGTCGGGTTGATCGCTACTGCATCCATGATGATATCATTCAAGACAGCAGACGGCACACGCAAGTTTTGATTCATGCTTACTTCTTCGATCATTTCAGGTAAACGTTCTAAACGTTGTTTTGTGACTGCTGATACGAAGACGATTGGCGCGTAATCTAAATAACGAAATTCTTCACGAATTTCTTGCTCAAAATCACGCATCGTATTGGTTTCTTTTTTGACAAGATCCCATTTGTTTACCACGATGATCACACCACGTCCAGCTTCATGAGCGTATCCAGCTACCCGTTTGTCTTGCTCACGGATTCCTTCTTCAGCATTCAAAACCATCAAAACGATGTCGGAACGGTCAATAGCACGCATCGCACGCATCACACTGTATTTTTCGGTATTTTCATATACTTTTCCACGCTTACGCATTCCTGCAGTATCGATCATTAAAAATTTCTGACCGTTATCAGATACAAAGTGAGTATCGATAGCATCTCTAGTTGTTCCTTCTATATCCGAAACGATCACTCGTTCTTCTCCTAGAATCGCATTAATCAATGAAGATTTCCCAACATTTGGGCGGCCGATCAAACTAAATTTGATCGTATCATCCTCTTCTTCTTCCCCATCATTTGAAAAGTGTTTAATTGCTTCATCTAATACGTCGCCGATCCCTAAACCGTGACTCCCTGACACTGGATATGGATCACCCAATCCTAATGAATAAAATTCGTAAATATCGTTTCGCATTTCGGGATTATCCACTTTGTTAACTGCTAAAATCACAGGTTTATTACTACGGTATAAAATTTTTGCTACTACTTCATCTGCATCGGTGACCCCTTCACGTCCGCTGACAACACAGATGATGACATCTGCTTCTTCAATCGCGATTTCTGCTTGATGCTTGATTTGATCCATGAATGGTTCGTCACCTAAATCAATCCCACCTGTATCGATCACACTGAATTCTCGACCTAACCATTCGCCTTTAGCATAAATACGATCGCGAGTTACTCCTGGAGTATCTTCGACAATCGAGATACGCTCGCCAGCGATGCGGTTAAAAATCGTAGACTTACCGACGTTCGGGCGGCCAACGATTGCAATTGTTGGATTTGCCATATTTTTTCCTCCTCACAAGTTTCCAATCTTACTTAGTGTAACGAAAGCTTTGCGAACTTTCAAGCATTGTTCGCTAAAATTACGCAAGTATTTATTCATTGGACAACTTTTTTTCATAAAACATCAAAGTGAATATTGAACCCTAGGAAACCATCTTTTATTCTTGTTTCTTTGGTTAAAGAACTACATTGTTCAAATAACCCTAAAAACCATATTCAGAACCGCTAGATGAGCGTTAGCCTAAATATTCACACACTACTGAACTTAAAATCGATCAGTGACATTTGATTATAGCATAATTTGTTTCTCTCGTTTTCATTTTCTACTCTTTTTATTGTTTCATGATATGTGAAAGCTCTTTTCTTCACTCTCATTCTTTCAACGATCTTCATATTCTCAAACTCTCAGTTTATCTAGCGCAATATCCTAATTCCTTATTCTAGCCTGTGTTTTCTTATGGTCACTTCATTAGTCCCACTGTGCCTACAATATAGCCTGATGCCCAAAAATATTGATTTTCAAACTCAAATTATTATTTTCATGTTTACCAGAAATTATTAACGTCCTTTTTCTTTTAAATAGCTTGTAAAACTGGACATGCATATTTCATTAATCTACAGTCGGAAAGGTTGTGCCATATCTAGCTATGAGAAATAAGCCGAAGAATCCAAAAATAGTTCCTCCTATTTTTGGTATTCTTCGGCAATTTTTTGTCAAAGCAACTTCTTGAACCATGTGGATAAGGTCATGAAAGAAGCGATCAGCTCCAAATTTTTTTGAACGAATGTGATAAACATCAAGAAAAGAATTTGACGTTAAATGCTCCCTCCAGGAAGTAATGAGATTGGCAAAATGTAATCCTTGCTTGTCTTTTCATTCTTCATTTTTTTCAGAAGAACATCAACAATCAGACTTGCGATTTCATCAATTGGTTGTCTGATTGTGGTCAATTGTGGGAAAAATTTCTCAACAAAAGATGTTCCATCATAGCCAATAATTTTTAGATCTTCTGGGATATTAAGTTTAAGCTGATGAGCAATTTTCATAGTAAGAATGGCTGTTAGATCATCAGAAACAAAAATACCATCTGGTTTGTGACTTAGGATCGTCGACTTGATTTCCATTTCTCGACGAATCGTAGAGAGATTATTAGGAATTTTGAAAACTTTGCCATTTGGATTTTGAAAAGAAAAACCAAGCGCACGTAACCCTGTTGGAGAATCCGTATTGTCATTTCCTGTAATCATAATACTATTTTGACAACCATTTTTTTGTAACGTTTTAGCAGCCAGTTTTCCACCTTCAAAGTTGTCTGAAGAAACAATGGAAACATTGGGAGCTAAGTTTCTATCAAAAGCGACAATAGGTGCTCCCACACGCTCATAATCAGCAATTCCAAGATTATGACTAGATGAGATAATCCCATCAACTTGATTCGCTTCAAGCATTTCAATATATTCCCGCTCTTTAGCAGGATCGTTCTGACTATTGCAAATAATTGTTTTATAGCCATGTTTGAATAATTCGATTTCCAGATACTCAATCAGTTCAGAGTAAAAGATATTACTGATATTAGGAAAAATAAGCCCAATAAGTTGGGGTGACTTTCCTTGAAGTCCACGTGCTAGATTATTAGGTTTGTAACCAAGAGTTTTCATAGCTTCATGAACTTTTTGTTTTGTTTTTTCCGATAGATATCCCTTATTGTTAATGACACGTGAAACGGTAGTTGGGCTAACTCCAGCTAGTTCAGCGACATCAGATAATTTTGCTACCATATTAATATTTTAATTCAAAGTATTTTCCAGTCGGTTCACCTGATTTAAGTTGAATACCATTTTGGTGTTTCTCAGGGAATACGCGACTAGTAAATACTTTTTCTCCTTTATTAATAAAAATCTCAATGATTGAATTATCTACAAAAATGTTAGCAATTGTTTCTTTAGTATCAATTGAGCATTCACGAATCGTACCAAAGTCAGTGGCATATTGAATGCCTGCTTTACTGCGATCTAAAATAATTTTTCCTTCTTTGGTATCTACAATCAAACTAAGCCCATTTCCTTTACTATCAGAGAAAAGAAGTAACTCCGATTTCTGATTTGGAGGAAAAGTTAGTTCAAGCTCATAAGTATTATTTGTTTCTGCTTTTGCTGTAAATTGTTCAGAACTAGCACGTAATGATGTAATAGCTTCTACTGGATATTGGTAAAGTTTACCATCTTTTATTGAAAGTTCTTTTACAAGACTCATTGCTCCCTGATAATCATACTTATCAGTTGGATAATCGATATCAGGTAGTCCAATCCAACTGACAATCAGAGCACGACCATCAGGAGTATTGAATCCTTGAGTCGCATACGCTTCAAATCCATAATCAAGATTTTGAATTTCTGAAGTGCCCACAAGTTTTACTTTTTCTATGTCAAGCGATTGACAGATCTTAAAAGTATTTGGGTAGATATTTCCATAATTAAGCTCAGATTTATCCAACCCTTGAGGACAATAAATAAGAACAGGTTTTTTGTCTACAAATACCAGGTTTGGACACTCAATCATGTATTCTGAACCAGTGCCGCCAAAATCAAGGTTGCCAACTTCTTCCCATGTTTCCACGTTATTGTCAGTCGCTTTGTAAAGTTTGATAAAGCCTGATTTTTCTAAATTTTGTGCTCCAACAATCGCATACAATTGTCCTTCATAATTAAACATTTGTGGATCACGAAAATGATCAGTTACATCAGCAGGTGGATGAATAAGAACATTCTCACCTTTCGTAATGTTGTAGTCTTTGTCCATCCATGCTCCGATTTGAAGTGTATCACGTTCCCAATTTTCATTTCGAACGTTTCCTGTATAGAGTAAGAATAGATTCCCCTCTATTTCATATGCAGAACCGGAATAAGCGCCGTGGCTATCTCGTTTTGTGTCTGGAAGAAGTTCTGCTCCTGTTACATGAAAATGAACTAAGTCTTCTGATTCAGTGTGCACCCATTCTTTCAACCCATGAGCAGCTCCAAATGGCCAATTTTGATAAAAAAGCGTATATTTTCCGTTAAAAAAAGAAAAACCATTAGGATCGTTTAACAATCCTGTTTTAGGTTCGATATGATAGCTAGCACGCCAAGGTGATCGTTTTACATTATCCTTAACTTTATCCATCTCATCTTTAGTCCAATCAGAATAAGCACGATATCGTATTTCTCGAGGTAGGTTCATATTTTACTCCTTCAATTTATCTTTTTACAACTAGTATGGTAAACGTTTTCCGTTGAAAAATCAATCATTTCATTTAAAAAAACAAATTATATGACAAACGTTTGACATATTTTTAAGATATGCTAAAATAAATTTGCATTTCAGTGAACCGTTTTCACGTAAAAATAAAAAAGGAGTGATTCGAATGAATTACAGTAAAGTAGCTTCCGACGTAATACAAGCGGTCGGAAAAGATAACCTTATTGCAGCTGCACACTGCGCTACACGTCTTCGTCTCGTACTAAAAGATGACACGAAAGTGAATCAAAAAGCTTTAGACGAAAATCCAGATGTGAAAGGCACATTTAAAATTGATGGACAATATCAAGTGATTATCGGTGCAGGTGATGTTAATTTCGTTTATGACGAACTTATCAAAAAAACTGGACTTTCGGAAATTTCAACAGATGATTTAAAACAAATTGCTAGTAAAGATAAAAAATTCAACCCCATTATGGCATTAATTAAATTATTATCAGATATTTTTGTTCCAATTATACCTGCCCTTGTTGCAGGTGGTTTATTAATGGCATTACAAAACTTTTTAACAGCTGCTGGACTTTTTGGACCAAAATCAATTGAAGAAATGTATCCTGCGATTGAAGGTATTTCCTCAATGATCCAACTGATGTCCGCTGCACCATTTATGTTTTTACCTATTCTAGTTGGTATTTCCGCTGCTAAACGTTTTGGAGCCAACCAGTTCCTTGGTGCTGCAATTGGAATGATTATGACAACACCACAACTTGGTGGTTCTATGGAATATTGGAATATTTTTGGTTATCATGTCTCACAAACTAACTATGCTTATCAAGTCATTCCTGTGTTAGCAGCTGTTTGGCTATTATCAATACTGGAAAAGTTTTTTCACAAAAAACTTCCATCATCCGTTGACTTTACATTTACCCCCTTATTATCTGTAATCATTACCGGCTTTCTAACCTTCACAGTCATCGGCCCTGTCATGTTATTGCTTTCTAACGGGATTACAGATGCGATCGTTTGGCTATATAATGCAACCGGATTTATTGGAATGGGTATTTTTGGTGGAACTTACTCGTTAATCGTTATGACAGGTCTTCATCAATCATTTCCTGCAATTGAAACGCAGTTACTTTCAGCATGGACTAATGGTATTGGACATGGAGACTTTATATTTGTAGTTGCTTCTATGGCGAACGTTGCCCAAGGTGCTGCAACATTTGCCATCTGGTTCTTGACTAAAAATGCTAAAACAAAAAGTCTTGCTTCCTCTGCAGGGGTATCAGCTCTTCTTGGAATTACTGAACCAGCTCTGTTTGGTGTCAATTTAAAATATCGTTTCCCATTTTTCTGTGCTTTAATTGGTTCGGGAGTTGCCGCTGCAGTAGCAGGTCTACTGAAAGTAGTTGCTGTATCACTTGGTTCAGCAGGTTTTCTTGGATTTCTTTCAATTAATGCAACCTCTATCCCATTTTATTTACTATGTGAATTAATTAGCTTTGCGATTGCTTTTGCAATTACTTACTTTTATGGAAAAACAAAAGCTTCAGGCATCTTTGCAGCAGAAGCTCTTACGGATCAAACAGTGACGAATCATTCAGAAAACACCCAACAATCCACAGTTACTTCTGGCGAACCTACTAAAACAAATCATTCTTCAGAGACAATCGTTAGTCCCCTTGCAGGTGAAGTGATTGGACTTGATGCAGTAAATGATCCAGTATTTTCTTCAGAGACTATGGGAAAAGGTATTGCGATTAAACCAACTGGGGACACTGTTTATTCTCCAGTAGACGGTACTATTCAAGTTACATTTGAGACTGGACATGCTTACGGTCTTAAATCGAATGATGGCGCTGAAATACTGATTCACATTGGTATTGACACCGTATCGATGGGCGGTAAAGGATTTATACAAAAAGTTACTGCTAATCAAAAAGTAAAAAAAGGAGATATCCTTGGAACGTTTGATCGTACGCTAATTAAAGAAGCAGGACTTGATGATACAACAATGGTTATTGTGACAAATACCGCATATTATTCAAAAGTGACACCACTTATTAAAGGAACAGTTACCGCTACTACTGATTTACTTGAAGTTGAATAATGTAATAGTCAATAGTACTGATTATTCTTTCTAACCAAAACATCAATAAACGGATAATTTAAAGGGCAATGCGCGATCTGATGTATGTATTAACTGGAATAATAGCGATTTTTCAAAAGAAAATAACAAATAAACGAGTTAAATTCTTTAAAAATCTGAACAATAAATTGGTTAAATGCATAACTGCCCATGAAATCATCTTTAACTATAAGGAGAAATGTTTTATGCTATACGGTGCAATTGAAGCAGGAGGAACAAAATTTGTCTGTGCAGTTGGTAATGCACAATTAGAGGTTATTGAGAGAGTGAGTTTTGAAACTTTGAATCCAGGAGAAACAATGCCACAAGTTGTTTCTTTTTTCAAAAAATATGAAACAGAATTGTCCAGCATTGCTGTTGGTTCTTTCGGACCTATTGATATCCATCCTGAATCGAAAACATATGGATATATAACCTCAACACCTAAAATACCGTGGAGAAATTTTGATTTTATTGGTTATCTAAAAAGAAATTTTGAGAAAATTCCTTTTTATTGGACAACTGATGTCAATGCTGCAGCTTATGGAGAATATATAGCTGGACATGGTCAAGACCATTCATTAGTTGTTTATTATACAGTTGGCACAGGTATAGGTGGTGGTGCACTGCAAAATGGAAGATTTATCGAGGGATTCAGTCATCCGGAAATGGGACATATGATTGTACGTAATCACCCTGACGATCACTTTAAGGGTAACTGCCCTTATCATCAAAATTGTTTAGAAGGTATGGCAGCAGGACCTGCTATCGAAAAGAGAATAGGAATTAAAGGTCAAGATTTAAAGGAAGATCATCCTTTTTGGGACATGGAAGCTTTTTACATTGCCCAATGCATTCATAATACTACAATGATGTTTTCACCGGATATTATCATTCTAGGTGGCGGTGTAATGAAACAAGTACACTTACAAGAGAAAATTCATCGTGAATTTTCAAAACTTAATCAGAATTATGTTGCTCATCCGAAAATAGAAGAATATATTGTTTTTCCAAAATTAGGAGATCAAGCTGGAATTATCGGTTGTTTAGGGCTAGCCCAAAAAATAGCTTCTAATTAAACAATGATAGAGTTTTGATAGTAGTTTGACAGAAATCTCCAGCTCTGATAAATAGTTTAAGCAAATCATCTATCTAATATCTCCAATTGTGAATACAATATGGCATTTGCACAGCCATTGGGTATGGTCTAAACGATGTACTTTATTAGGTATTCCTTATCCCTTCTCACAGCAGTTGGTTTTATCTTTCACTCGATTTGTGAGTTTAACTAGTTCTAGTGATAATAACAGAAAAAGATCAATCAATGTTGTAAACATTGATTGATCTTTTTGTCTCATTTCATTCTTTTTAGAATGAACACTCAAAAATTTTATTTTTCTGAATCATCAGTAGTCGTTTCTTCGACTTCTTCTTTCAAAGCATCACCTAAAAGATCACCCATTGTGAAACCAGTATTTTCTTCTGGTAATTCATAGGTTTCAACATCTTTTGGTTCTTCTTCCGATGCTGGTTTTTCTTCTAAAGCCTTGATGCTAAGGGCAATACGATGTTCTTCAGGATGTACTTCTAAAACTTTTACTTGCACTTCATCCCCTTCATGAAGTACTTCATGAGGTGTAGCGATGTGCTTGTGAGAGATTTGAGAAATATGAACCAGACCTTCTACCCCTGGGAATACTTCTACAAATGCACCAAAGCTTGTCAAACGTTTCACTTTTCCATCTAAAACTGAACCAACAGTGGCTTTTTCTTCAATATCAGTCCAAGGCCCAGGCAACGTGTCTTTAATTGAAAGAGAAACACGTTCTTGTTCAGGATTAATCGAAAGAACTTTTACTTTTACTTCATCCCCAACTGCTAAAGCATCACTAGGCTTCGCCACATGGCTATGTGAGATCTCAGAAACATGGACCAATCCATCAATTCCACCTAAATCAACGAAAGCACCAAAATCAGTAATACGAGCTACTCGTCCGTCGATAACGTCTCCCTCGTGAATATTGGCTAGAATTTCTTTTTTCTTTTCTTCTTTTTCCGTTTCCACAACTGCTTTGTGTGAAAGAATTAAACGGTTTTCTGAAGGTTCGATCTCAACGATCTTGAACGCCAATGTTTGACCTTTGTATTCTGAAAAATCAGCAACAAAATGATCTTCCACCATTGAAGCTGGTACAAAACCACGAACACCTACATCAACGACTAAGCCGCCTTTTACGACATTCGTCACAGGTGCTTCGATGATATTACCTGCTTGGAAATCTTTTTCGATATCTTCCCAAACTTTTTTGGCATCCAAACGGCGTTTTGAAAGCAAATAGCTACCGTTTTCTTTATCTTTTCCGATAGTACTGATAACTACAAGTTCTAGAGTATCTCCTACTTTTACTACCTCGTTGATATCTTCAACAGGTGAAGTAGACAATTCTTTAGCAGGAACGACGCCTTCAACTCCGGCACCTTCGATTCCTACCACAACTTGTTTATCTTCGATTACTAAAACTTCGCCGGATACAACGTCTCCAACGTTTACTTCTTGGACGCTATTCATTGCATCTTCCATTGATTGACTGTTTTCTGTTTGATTTTGTTCAAATTCTGTCATAACATTTGTCCTCCTAACCAACATTCTGCCGTAACAACGGTACTAATTTTAGTTTAATTGATTATTAAAAAAAAATAAAGCGATTTCGTTTGGTTTACCCTAAAAATCCTGAGTTTTTCCCTTTTTACAAAAGATAGCCTTTTTCTGTGACCACTTTTTTGATGGATTGGACAACTTCCGTAATCGATTTTCCAGTAGTGTCGATTCGAATGGCATCATCCGCTTGTCTTAAAGGGGATACTTTTCTTGTAGAATCATAATGATCTCTCTCTTGGATTTCCTTCGTAAGAGTTTCCAACTCTGTTGGTATCCCTTTTTCAATATTTTCTTTATAGCGTCTTTGTGCCCGTTCTGTTACACTTGCTACTAAAAATATTTTCACTTCTGCCTGAGGTAAAACAGAAGTACCAATATCTCGGCCGTCCATTACAACCCCACCATGTTCACCAATTTTACGTTGGATCGAAACCAGTGCTTCACGTACTTTTTGATGAGCAGAAACTTCAGAAACTGCCTTGGTCACATCTGGCTGACGAATTTCTGTAGTTACATCTTGGTCTGCCACCAAAACGTGTTGACCGTCTGTCTCTTGGATAAAAGAGATTGGATAGGCTTGGATCAGCTTTACGAGTTGCTCTTCATCTCCAAAAGGTACTTGATGTTTTATCGCTAGATACGTAATGGCACGATACATGGCGCCTGTATCGGTATAAATATAGTTGTATTCTTTTGCCAAAATTTTTGCAACAGTACTTTTACCTGACGAAGCAGGTCCATCTATTGCAATACTGATTTGTGTCATGCTATAACTCCCTTTTCAAAAAAAAAGCCGCAGATCGCGGCTAAGATTATTTAACTTTTAATTGTTGTCCAGGATAAATCATATAATTATTTGGATCTAAACCATTTAATGCAAATAATTGATCAATAGTGATCCCGGCACGTTCAGCTACTTGTTTAGGTCCGTCACCTGGTTGAACAGTCACTGTTGATCCATCTGCAGCAGCCGAAGAGGATGGTGTTGTCGCTTCTTCTACCGTGCTAGTTGGTTGTGTTTCTTGTTGGTAAGTAGACGTTGTCGAAGGCGTTGTTTCCTCTGGTACAGTAGTACTTTGTGGTGTACTTGCTACTACTGATTCTGTCTGAGTAGTGCTTTCAGGCTCCGTACTTGATTCTTTTGTTGATGATACTTCTGATGAGGTCGTACTTTCCACTACAGAAGACGTTGTTGTAGTTGATGATGCACTTGAAGCATTGGAAGACCCATTTCTAATCCAGAAGTAAGCTCCCGCTGGAATTGCAATACACAATACTAATAATACTAAGAAGAGAGACAAAAACAGCGTGTTGCCTTTCTTTTGTTGTCGTTGAGAACTTCTTGAAGAAACTTCGTCTTCAGTGTCATAAATCGGTTGTTCCCATGGCTCTTGTGTTTCATTATTTTCTGATGAATGATGTCTATCTTTTCTGCTCACCTTATTAACCTCCTAATTTCTATCGTGAATATTATACCATAGCCAGAACACGATTGTCTTATAAATTTTCTATCCAATGTTTTTTTAAAATAAATTTAGTAAAATATCTTGGCACTGTTTTAGCTCTACAGATGGGCTGACTTCTCTATTTTCCTGACTCGTAAGGACCGCTCCATCAATATCACAACATTTTTCTGGTTTTTTTATCAGTTTCTCCCCAAAGTATTCAAGAATCAGCGCTCTTCGACAAGTCTTTGCATTGACATAATGAAGCATTTGTTGTAGTCGATATTCCTTTTCTTTTTCTTGACGTTTTAGCCGATTTAACCACTCTTGCGGATTGCTCGTTTGTGCAATTATTTCTAACCATTTTTGTTGAATCTCATCGAATTGTTCTTGTTCATTGCTATGATATTGCAGATAAATTTCAAAACTTTGTCGTTGTTCTCTAGAAAGTTGATTAAAAAAATAATGAATGCGTTCGTCATTTTCTTTGTATAAAAGAATCGCTTCACTCGCCTGTTGGTCTCTTCCCGCACGCCCGATTTCTTGAACATAATTTTCTAAACTATCTGGTAAATCGTAATGGACAACATAACGGATATCTGGCTTATCGATGCCCATACCAAAAGCATTCGTCGCAATCAAAAATTGAAGTTTATTTTGACTAAATTGTTGTTGCAACTGTCGCCTTTGTGATGCCTCTAATCCACCATGATAATAGCCGATAGTAAAACGTGAGCGAAATAGCTGATACAAACGCTCTACCTCTTTCTTTGTCGCACAATAAATAATCATCGAGCCTTTTGCTTGTTTCATCAGGTCCTCTAGATCAGCTTCTTTTTGGGAAGTCTTTTTGACATATAAAGCAATATTTTGTCGATTAACCGAATGGATAATTCGAACTGGCACTTCTTGAAACAAGACAGTTTCAATATCATGTTGCACGGCTGTAGTAGCGGTTGCTGTCAAGGCAAGCGTTACTGGAGAGCCTAATTTCTGAGCAATTTCTCCTAGTTGTTGGTATTCCGGACGGAAATCTACCCCCCACTGAGAAACGCAATGCGCCTCATCGATCACATATAACCCAATTTTTTGTTTTTGTAATTGTTCTATCACATCTTTTTGCGTCAACATTTCTGGACTTAAAAATAAAAATTTATAATTGGACAAATGATTTAACACATAATATCGTTCTGTTCTAGATAGTAAACTATTGAAAGCAACAACTCGCTTTTCTCCTTGTTTCTGTAGTTGCATCACCTGATCCTCCATCAATGAAAGCAAAGGTGAAACAATGATAACCATTCCTTCACGCAGATAACCGGTCAGTTGGTAGCATAGACTTTTTCCATTTCCTGTAGGTAACAATGCGAGGACATCTTGGTCATTCAATAAAGACT
This sequence comes from Enterococcus sp. C57, assembly GCF_040887305.1. Taxonomy (NCBI): domain Bacteria; kingdom Bacillati; phylum Bacillota; class Bacilli; order Lactobacillales; family Enterococcaceae; genus Enterococcus; species Enterococcus sp. C57. Next base: position 149,613 of record NZ_JBFOFP010000005.1, read on the forward strand.
GGATGATTTCTTCTTGTCCTGAACGAAACGAAGTAAATCCAAAACGTTTTTGTAGTTCATCCTTCAGCGACATTCTTCAGTTCCCCTTTCAATACACCAATTTGATAAAAACGAAACTCTCCATAGTCTAGTGGTACGACTTCATTTAATTCTCGATAATTCCATTCTTTGATGTTCGATAGTTGACTTAGTCGCTTAAATGTCTGCTTGGTGATCATTTTTTGATAAGGAAAATCAGTTAAATAAAGTTGCCATTCGATCAAATGATCGGTTACTGTTCCTCTTTTTAAATGACGTATCTTCATTACTTCATCAATTGAGCATCCAGATAAAATCAGTTTTCTCGTCGTTAACATACTTTGATTGAAGTTTTGCATAAGTAGTGGTGAAACCAATTGAAAAAGCAACGAATCTTTTTTTTCTTCGATTGTTTTTAGCAGCAGGTGTACTTGCTTTGCTTCATACAATTCACGTTGCACTTCATTGGTTATTTCTGTTAATTGATAAGTTAATAGACCAGGTGACTGGATACCTGAAAATTGATTGGCCAGAAAGTTAGCCGATTCAGATGTCATCGTTGAAAAGATTTCACTCAGTTCTTGGCTTAATTTTTTTGCTAAGGTTTGTCGATCTAGTTGTGTGTCAGCTAACCATTTTTTTACTTGGATAGTATAATAGGGACTAGTTTCAATCGGTAAGTATTCCTTTTTATTATTTGCCAGATGAGAGACAACTTGAACAGCAAACTTGATCAACCGCCAACAATTCTCAGCGGTTCTTCCATAACGATCATAATGGAGCCCTTCTAGATCAATTATTTCTTCTGCTAAAGCTTTTTCACCTAAATGAGTGATCATCACGCCATCTTCTAGCTGAATAAGGAACTTTTGGTCAACTAATTGGTCAATGATACGTGTAAATTCTTCTTGATTCATTTTAGGAAAACTACCATGTATAAATAATAAATGGTTTAAAAAACTATAAATCAATACCGAACTCGTTCGTTTTCCTGTGATAACTTGGTATAAGGAGCTGATCCTTAACTTGTTTCTTGTTGAAAATAAAGCTAAAATAAATGAAGTCATATTACTCCCCTTAAGAATAGGATGGTCAAAATGTCATTACTATGTAAATTAGTACCTGAGCGCTGTATCGCTTGTGGTCTTTGTCAAATTGAAGCCCCAGATATCTTTGATTATGATGAAGAAGGAATCGTTTTATTTGCGCAAGAACCAGAAGCTCATCAGCAATTTGTTTCTCAAACTGACGAGGAAGCCGTCAGAAAAGCTTATCAAAAATGTCCAGTAAGAGCTATTTTATTAGAGAAATCATGAAAACTAGTTAACCAAATGAATATAGATCAATGTAAGTGTTTCTAATAATGATGATTTGAAAAGTAGGCAGTTGACCTGGAAATGGTGTTTGAACAAATTTCTTTCTATGTTCAAGTGAAAGTTTGAGTTGATTTATCTCTAGTCTATTTATATAAAGATTGTGACTTATGTAGCTCTTCGGCAAAGTTTCTGATAAATGGACTTCTGAACTGCCTTAGATAAAGTCATGAAAGAAGCGGGAAGCTACGATAACAATAAGCTTGAATTTTTTTTTAACAGTTTCTCATGTTTAAAAAAATTCAAGCTTTTTTCAAAGAGCTGATGCACACTTTTTACTCATTTTTAAAGTGAGCTGTAAGATTTAGGTCTGGAACTCTATTCTCCTAACCAATTGATTAACGTATTGGTAATCGCTGTTTGTTGGTCTTCGTTTGTAATCTTAGCTTTACCGTCTCCCTTTTGTTCCCCATAGCTGCCAAATCCGCCATGATTTCCTCCATTAATCGAAACATATTCTGTTTGCTCAGGTAAATATTCTTTAGCTGATTCATAGGCTTTTTGATTCAAGACTTTATCATTAGAAGCAGTCAGGCTTAATACAGGTAATGTCGTTTTCGCCAATGTACCTTTTTCATCAGGATAGCTTGCTAAGAAAAAGATTCCTTTTAAGTGTTTGTCAGAAGAATGCTGATTAGCATAACGACTCGCCATGACGCCCCCCAATGAGTGTCCACCAATCACATAATTTCGATTTGAAAAGTCTTCTTTGATCTTATCTGCCTTATTCCCACTAAGTATGGCTAAGTCAAGAGGCATCTTAGCGATTGCTACGGAGTACCCACTTTTTGCTAATTGTTCAGCCCAGACACTATAACTAGCTGGTTCAACCAAAGCACCTGGATAAAAAATAACCAGTGGTTTTTGACTTTTTTCTTTCGTCTCAAAAAATAAATAATCTTTTTTATCCTTTCCATTTTGGGCTATTTGACTTGCTTGACTAGATGGTTCATAGGTATTTTGTTGTAAATAGTAGTACCCAGCGCCTCCTGCTAGCCCCAAAAAAATAATTATACCAATTAATACTCGCTTAAATATCTTCACATCTCTCACCTATTCTCCTTTTATCGTACCTATTGATCGATTATAAATTCACACTAAATAAAATACGAATAAATTGCAACTCTTTTTTCTTGAAAAAGAATAAATTTGTTTAGCCAGTGGCACTAAATGCGATCTTTCTTAGACCTGACTCTTCCCCTCAACAAGACCCACTATAACAAAAAAAAGGCTGATGAATGTACATTGACCTTCATCAGCCTTTAACAGTAAGAGAGCAGTTTCGTTCTCTATTGAACTAAAGTGTATTTAGTTGAGCATTTCAAATGATTATTTTCCACACAAACGGTAAACAGCTTCTGCATAGATTTCCATTGCTTTGTACATGCTGCTTAGTTCCCAACGTTCATTTGCCTGATGCATAAAATCAGGGGTATCTGGGAACATTGCACCAAATGCTACACATTGGTTCATCGTCCGCGCAAAAGTTGCACCGCCAGATACAAATGGTTCAGTCATATCACCAGTAATATCACGGTAAGTTCCTAAAAGATTTTTGATCAATTCACTGTCTAATGGAACATAAAGGGAATCTAAGAAGTCAAATTCTTCATAAGTCAAGTCATACTTTTTAGCAGTTTCTGTTAGTTTTTCTACGAGTTCATCTTTTTTGAAAGTTACTGGGATACGCATGTCGACCCCGATTTTAGTTTGTTCAGGAGTGATTTCCAGACTAGCAAAGTTCATTGTCAATTCGCCAGATTGTTCATCCACTGTTTTTCCTACCACGTTTTCACCAGTAGCATTTTCTTGAACTAATTGACCTAAGAAGTTGATTGGAGCAAAATCAAATACTTCAGAAAGAGCAATCGCTAAACGAGAGATTGCATTGACACCTTCTGCTGCATCTTTGGCATGGATACTTTTTCCAAGAACGACAATTGATTCTCCTTGATCTTCAAAGTCAAATCCATGTTTTTTCAATGCTTCTTTGACTTCAGCTAATTTTTCACCAGCATAAGGAGCTGCATCTGGAACGACATTCAGTGCGCCACCAGCTTTAACTGAAAATTCAGATGTTCCCGGTCCAGTTAGGTAAGCTTGTAGTAATCCTTTTTCAGCATAAATCAATGGAAACTCTGCATCTGGTGCGAATCCTTGCGTAATACCTTCTTCTTTTTCGTTGTATTTATCTAAACAACGCCACAAGTTTTCTTCATCGGTTCCAAAAATAAATCGGATACGTGTATTAAATTCAACGCCTGCATCCATCAAAGCTTTGACAGCATACATTGCAGCGATGGAAGGTCCCTTGTCATCTTGTGATCCTCGTCCAATCAACCAACCATCTTTGACAGTTGGTTCAAATGGTTTAGAATCCCAATTGTTTTCATCGCCAGCTGGAACGACATCCATATGACACAAGATACCAAATAGCTCATCGCCAGATCCGACTTCCGCATAACCATAATATCCTTCTGGATCTTTAAATGTCTTAAATCCTAGATTTTCACTGATTTCTAACACTTTATCCAATGCTTCGATCACTTTTGTCCCAAAAGGATGCCCTTCACCAGTATCTGATTCGTCCAGAACTGAAGGGATTCGAATCAATTCATTTAAAGATTCCAATGCTTGTTCATGATGTTGTTTTGTTACAAATTGTTTCATGTTACTAGCCTCCTAATATAATAAAAAGGTTATGTCAAAACAACAGACACAACCTCTTTTTTCAAACAATAAATAGTTGAGCTTGGATCTTGTCCATTCACATCAAGTAAAAAACCATGTACACTCTAAGTCAACGGTTTTGTCTACTTTGTTATAACATTGCCGCTACACCTAAGATAACACAAATGGCTACAAATAGGATAGCAATCAATTTTCCTGTGAATTTCCACCAAACGGAAATATCAAAACGAGCGATCGCAACAGCCCCCATAACGATTGCTGATGTTGGTGTGATCAAGTTGACCAAACCAGATGCTGATTGATAAGCAGTGATAACTAGATCTTTACCAACGCCTGCAAATTCACCCATTGGTCCCATGATTCCCATAGTAGCTGCTGCTAGTCCAGAAGTTGATGGGATCAAGAATGACATAGGGATATAGAAGATAAACGTTAAGATCAAGAAGACACTAGATGACAATGAACTTAATCCTTGTTCACCCCAATGTAAGATCGTATCAGTGATTAAACCATTATTCATCACAACTTGGATACCACGTGCAACAGCTACCACGATCGCAACACCGATCAAATCTGAAGCTCCTGCTAAGAATTCAGAAATAAAGACTGATTCTTTCATTCCGTAAGTGATTGCCACTACAATAGCCATCACTAAGAACAACATGGTAATTTCTGGGAAATACCATTCTCCTAAAGGAAGCATGTTTTTACCTAAAACAGTTCCGACTACAGGTAACCCTGTTAACCAGTTAGTTAATGATTCAAAAATCGTAAAGTTTTTATTCAATGTTGTCCAAGGAATCAAACTAATGATCATAATACCAAAGGTAATGAAAAATAGGATATTTACATGTTTTTGTCTTTTAGTAATTGATTCTTGACGACCAATTGAATCGATATCAAAATGTTTGATGTCTTCTTCACGTTGTTTATATACAAGTGATTTCGTTGGGTCTTTTTCCACTTTAGATGCGTAACGGTAGACATAAGCAATTGAGATAGCCAATAGTACCACGAACATCAAGAAACGTAACCCGATTCCTTCACCCATTGAGATACCAACTGCTTGAGAAGCGACCCCAGTAGCAAATGGATTAACGGTTGAAGCTAAACAACCAACTTGTGACCCTACTAAAACGATAGCTACTGCAACAACTGTATCAAACCCAACAGCCATCATAACAGGAATCAATAAAGCATAGAACGGAATAGTTTCTTCCGCCATACCATAAGTTGAACCACCTAATGCAAATAAGATCATCAACACAGGGATCAACATTTTTTCTTTCCCTTTAAAGCGTTTTACAACGGAAGCAATCCCTGCATCCAAAGCACCAGTTTTATTGATAATACCTAAGAAACCACCCACAACTAAAATAAAGAATGAAATTGGAATAGCAGCCGGTGTTTCTTTCGTTAATTCCCCAGCAGGTACACCTAGCATCCCATTAATCGGTGCCATAAAGATATCCCATAGCCCCTGAGGATTTTGCTCTACTCGTTCATATGATCCAGCAATGATGTTGCCTGCATCATTGACACTATAATGTCCAGCTGGTATGAACCAAGTTAGTACAGCGATAATCGCAATAATAATAAATAAGACCGTATACGCTGAAGGCATTTGAAATTGTTTCTTCTTTGTTTGTTCCATGTTCTTCTCCCTTTCTTGTAACATTAGAATCTTATAAGAGTGATTCCATCAGTTATTTTATCAAAAAGAATACGATAACCAAAACAATAACCTATTGATTTGGCAAATTTTATTCAAAAATCCTGCTTTCACTCCTTTCTCTATGAAATTTAAGGTAAAGCTTTTTCAATACAATTGTAGCGTTTTCCACTTCCATTATAACAAAACTATTTATCATTCAAAAAGTGATTAATTTCACATTTTGTATCATAAAATACATTTTTATGCATAAACAAAAGAAATACTCAAACACTGTTTATAAAACGCTTACACAATGTAGGTTAATGAATTTTTTTTCATTAAAATTTCCGATATTTTTTTATTTCCTTGAATTCTTTTTAGAAAAAACAATTTTTATTTTCTCATCCCCTTTTTTTCTAATCGTTGGACTACTTTTTCAGAAATACTAGTACTGACAAAAACGGCTCCTTAACTTTTTATATTGTAAAAGTTAAGGAGCCTTGACTGATTTTTTTAATGATAAAATAATTAAGAAAGTGGCATCAATTCATGCTTCCCTCTGAAAATGGATAAACGAGCATGAGCTGCTGTACTATTTATTTGTTGTTCGTCACTGTATGTCTTTGTGCCAACTGGTGTTGTTTCCGACTTAACCATGGCAATAATTTTGCGTGTAAAACCAAAAAGGCAGCACTGACGATAAATCCTTTAATGATATTAAATGGGACGATTCCGATCAGGACATAATTAGCTAACGGCATCCCTAACATTTGATTAGCATTTAAACCTAAAAACATAAGGTACAATGGGGTAATCACAAAATAGTTTGCGACACTCATGAAGATCGTCATTGCGATCGTACCAGAAATCACACCTAAAAACTTATTTTTCCCTACTTGAGTCTTCTTACGGAAGAAGTAGAAAATAGGTAAGGTAAAGATAGCTGTTGCTAAAAAGCTGGCTGTATCTCCTACCAAATTATCTGGTGAAAAGCCAGTAGTGATCAAGTGTAAGATCGATCGTAAGAAAGCTGTAACCAATCCAGCAACTGGACCAAATAAAAACATACTGATCAGTACTGGGATATCACTAAAATCGATCTTTAAAAAACTAAAGGCTGGCATGATCGGAAATGCGATATATTGCAAAACCAATCCGATCGCAGCAAATAATGCCACAGCGACCATTTTTTGTACACGGGTGTTCTTCATTTGAAATCCTCCTGTTAGGACTCCTCTTCAGCGAACTTTTCGACGAACTTTTTGCAAATAAAAAAACTCTCCAATAACAGGGAGAGTTAGAGTTATTTGGCAAAAAACTACGTCAAATAAGCTCTATCTTCTTTATCCAGACTATACTGTCGGTATCGGAATTTCACCGATTCAGCTACTTAGGTAAAGTAGGTCGTGGACTATAACCACCGGTCGGGAATTTCACCCTGCCCCTGAAGACGAACCATTTATAATTTTGTTTACCTTTACATTATACATCGCTTGAGAAAAAATGCAATCATTTATTCTTATAATAAGTAAGTAATCATTTTGATTGATTCAATAAACTGCTGACTTCTTTTTTGTTCAACTCACGATAGTCGCCAGGGCGTAAGCCTTGAAGCGTCAAATCGCCGTATTTTTCTCGTTTTAATTTTTGAACAGGTAAGCCAACTGCTTGAAGCATATTTTTTACCTGATGATTTCTACCTTCATGGATAGTCAATTCAACGATACTATGATTTGTCTTAGGATCCACAGATAATATTTGGTAACGTGCTGGTGAAGTTCGTTTCCCTTCGATTTTTATCCCTTTCGTCAAGGGAGATAACATTGTTTTAGTAGCAATCCCTTTGACTTTCGCCACATATACTTTGTCTACTTCATGTTTCGGGTGGGTCAAACGTTGCGCAAAATCACCGTCATTAGTCAAGAGCAGTATACCCGAAGTATCATAATCTAATCGTCCTACTGGATAAATTCGTTCTTTCACCATTGGGAGCAAATCAGTTACGACTTTTCGTCCCTTGTCATCAGCAACAGCGGAAATCACGCCTTTTGGTTTATATAGTAAATAGTACCCGTATTCTTCTTGATAAATCGGCACTTCATCTACTTCGATCAAATCACGTTTGCTAACTTTTACTCCGAGTTCTTTTACTACTTTGCCGTTGACTTTTACTCGTCCAGCCAAAATATATTCTTCCGCTTTACGTCTGGAAGTGATCCCTGCATGCGCAATTACTTTTTGTAGTCTTTCCATTATATCTGTTCTCCTTCATCCATTTCATCAAAGAATAAGTCGAGTGAAGACTCTTCGTTTAATGAATGCTCCATTGCTTGTATATCTGGTAAGTCTTTTAATGAGTTGAGACCAAAATAATCTAAAAAATAAGGAGTCGTCCCATACAAAATAGGTCGTCCAGGTCCTTCCACGCGTCCTTTTTCTTCAATCAACTGATGAGCAGCTAGCCGTTGAATGGCACCTGAGACTTGAACCCCACGAATTTGTTCGATTTCTACTCTGGTAATCGGTTGTTTATATGCAATGATCGCCAACGTTTCGACAGCTGCTTGTGAGAGAGTATTAGACGTCCCTTGGGCATAGCGTTTCAACAATGGCGCTAACTCTTTTTTGGTTGTTAAAACGACATGTGCCTCTGTTTCCAAAATATGCAAAGCACTAGCTGGATCATTTTCATATCTTGTTTTTAATTCCGTTAATAAAGCCACTGTCTCTTCTTTCGTAATAGTTAACAGATAGCTGATTTCTTCTAACCCGATTCCTTCCTCGCCAACAATAAATAAAATGGCTTCAAGTTCACTTAATTTTGTCATCTTTGGTATCTCCTACTGCTAGATAAAGCATAATTGTTTCATAATTTCCTTCTTGTTGCGCAACGATCTGACCATTTTTCATCATTTCTAATAAAGCCATAAATGTAGTGACTACTTCTGTTTTCGAAGGCGTTTCAAAAAAAGACTCAAAAGAGCATCCCTTATGATGTTGCTTAAGACGCTCTTCAATAAAGATGATACGTTCTTCAATTGTTGTATCATCAGGAGTAATCGTTTTTTCAACTTTCTCTGAGAATTTCTTTCGCTCTAAGATTTTTTCCATCGCATGAAACAAATCAATCTTTTTGACTTGTCCACGTTTCAATGGTTTCTCTTGTCCAATGAGATCGTCTACTGCAACTGGTTCTTTCGTATAATATAAGCTTCTCTCTTGGGCTTTTTCGGTTAACTGCTTTGCAGCATACTTATACTTTCGATATTCCAATAATTGATTGACTAATTCGTCACGCGGGTCCTCTTCCCAATACTCATCTTCAATGATTGCTTCTTGAACAGGTAACAAAGTTTTGCTTTTGATCGCCATCAACGTGGCAGCCATCACTAGATATTCTCCAGCAACAGCAAGTTCAAGAGTTTTCATCGTATGGATATAACTCATGTATTGCTCAGTGATCGTTGCAATCGGGATATCATAAATATCGATCTCCATTTGCTGGATCAAATGAAGGAGTAAATCTAAGGGTCCTTCAAATATATCTAATTTGATATTGATTTCTGTCACCATATTCACTCTTTCTTCTTGTTTCGATCGACCCATTTTGCGAGATATGGACGGGTAATCTCTGTTGGTCGTATGGAAAAGTCTGGGTATTTTTCTTGAAGTTCATCAAGCATTTGAAAGCCCATCTGATCTCCCCGATAAGATGGATTCAATGAAACATCGTGAATAATCAATTCCTGATTTTCACCCCAATAAACACCAATAATCCCTTGAATATTCGTTGAACCTTCTGGTGTGAAGAAAAAAAGTTCATATCCTTCTTCTGTTTCATAGGTATTGATTTCTTTGAGTAAATTCGATTTATCCGTTAGTTTCTTATGAAAACTTAACAGTCCCATAGCAATTTTACGATTTTCTTTTCGGTAATGTGTTAACATTTTTTCACCTTCCTATGACTAAGCCCTTGGAAAATGCTGCTTATAAACATCCGTCATTCTTTTCTTTGTGATATGTGTATAAATTTGTGTTGTTGAGATATCAGCATGTCCTAATAATTCCTGTACCGTTCGAAGATCTGCACCATTTTCCAGCAAATGTGTCGCAAAACTATGCCTTAAAGTATGAGGGGTCACCTCTTTATTGATTCCTGCTTCACGCACTAATTGTTTAAGGTTTTTCCAGATACCTTGCCGTGATAACCCTGTACCATGATGATTGACAAATACATGCGTTTCAGAAGGATTCGCTACAAGGAGGGGGCGTGCTTCGTCTAGATACCGCTCCATCCATTGGATCGCATAATCACCTAGAGGTATGATCCGTTCTTTGTCCCCTTTACCAAGTGTTTGGACCAAGCCGAGCGACAAGTGAAGATCACTTAGCTTTAAACCAACGAGTTCACTGACACGCATACCTGTTGCATACATGACTTCTAGAATTGCTCGATCTCTGATCCCTAGATTTTTGGTTGTATCAGGTGTTTCGATCAATCGTTCAACCTCAGTCAAGGATAAGGTACTAGGTAACTTTTGAACCTTTTTAGGCGTATCAATGTGTTGCATCGGGTCATGATCAGTCAATCGTTCTTGACGTAAGAATTGATGAAATCTTCTCAAGCTAGTAATCATTCTGGTCACGGTTGCTGGAGCTTTCTTTTCATCATGCATCTTTTCCAGATAATTGATCACGACGTAGCGATCGACATCTTGCCAGGAAGTGATTTGCTCATCTTCTAAATAGTGAAGATACTGTAACAAATCTCGTTCATAACTTTTTCTCGTATTTAATGACAAGCCACGTTCAATCGTCAAATAGTGGAGATAATCATTAATTTCTTCATTCATAATAATCCACCTCGTGCTCTTCTATCATATCAGATACCCTTCATTTTCGATAGTCTATTTTACAGCTAGGCAAAGAAAAAGCCGTCTAGCAATCAGACGGTTTTGCTTTCTTTTTCTTTAGTGTAACATTTTTGACAAATACCATGAAATGTTAAGCGATGATCTTTTACCAAAAAGTGATACCGTTGCTCCACAATTTCTTCCACTTCACACAATAAATCTTCTTCAACCTCTTCAATCGTGCCACATCGTAAACACAATAAATGATGATGGAAATGTTTTGCTCCTTCTTTTCTCAAGTCATAGCGAGCAACACCATCATTGAAGCTGACTTTATCAATGACTTTCAAATCGGTCAAAATCTCTAACGTCCGATAGACAGTAGCTAACCCAATTTCTGGACTCTTTTTTTTCACTAGAAAAAAGACTTCTTCTGCCGATAAATGTTCTTTCTCATTTTCTAAAAGTACTTGTAAAGTTGCTTCTCTTTGTGGGGTTAATTTGAACCCCGACTCGTGCAATTGTTGTTTCGTTTTTTTCATTACTGACATCGCATTCATAACCATGTATTCAACCCCGACAATTTATAATAATTATAATCAAACAAAAGGAATCTCTTTCTAAATTAAAATAATTATAAGCTAGTTAAGAAAAACATGCAAGGTATTCTCAATTAGATTTTCTAATTCGTTTCGTTACGCCTGCTTCTTGTTTGACTAGTCCTTGTTTTAATAGATTGCCGATTGCTCGTTTAAAAGCTCCCTTGCTTATACCAAAAGTTTTCATGATATCTTCCGGATCAGATTTGTCAGTAAAATGGATTTGCTCATCTGCTGATCGTTCGATGATCGTTAAAATCATTTGTGCATCATCAGAGATTGCTTCATATGCTCTTGGTTTTAATGAAAGATTCAATACTCCATCAGGTCTCACGCCAATTACTCGTCCTTTGACTTGTTCACCTAAGCGCGGCTCATTATAGCGTTCAGATGGGTGGATAAATCCGATATAATAATCATCTGTTAAGACGTACGTTCCGGTCAGTTTCAAGCGGTAAGCAACGCCTGTAATGTCTTTATTTTTGATTTCTTCTGTTCCACGTTTACTCAATGATTTAAAAATCTTTTCATCGGCTAAACTACCCCAAATTCGGTCTTTGCTATCGACTCTTAAAGCAACCATTAAACGATCGCCTTTTTTAGGCCAAAGTTCTGTCATCGTTGGTAGTTCATCTAATGAGACTACAAAATCTTTGTCGGGTAATCCAATATCGACGAATACTCCTAGATCTTTTCGTGAAGCAGTCACTGTACCAAAAGCATAGTGACCAATTCGACTTTTAGGAATCAACGTAGTAAAACGATTTTCATGTTTTTGATTTTGATAACCAAACCCTTCGACTGCTTCACCGATACGATAGGTCCCTTCGGTTTTACTTAATCCAAAAGTTTGTCCATTTTTCTGGACAAAGTAATTTTTTTCATTTTCATCAATTACCATTCCGGTAAATATTGTTGCCAATAATTCATTCATCTTATTTCTCCTTATTTATAAAAGATTCAGCCATCTTTTCTTAGTTATCATAACATAATGTTCCCATGATTAGTAGTTGGTTTGGTCTTAGTCGTCGCAAAAAAACTCAGACATCGTGTATCTGATCCTATATGGTCATCCACTTAGTTCCATACGATCTACGATATCTGAGTAGTATTTGATCATTGTCTATCTAGCAGATTAATGGCTGCCATTTCCGCCAAACCAGCCTGTTTTACAATTGATCGTCACAATATAAAATGGCAATGCACTTTCACCGATTCCACGCATCAAATTAGATTGGGTTGAAGTAGCATAAAGATTATAGTAACCTTCACCATTTTCGATTCTCGCTTTTTCTAGTTTATATCCACCTGCCACAATGTAGCCTCGTTGAATACAAGTAGCAATAACACTTTGTTGGACTCCTGGTGCCCAATTCCATGCTGGATTAGATGCATCAGCCACATCACTTTGTCGAGTTGACATGATGGGTTGATTGGCTGAATTAGTCTTATTAGTCTTATTGGTAGTGGAACTAGATTTTGCTTGTTGTGCAGCCAGAGCTGCAGCTTGTTTGGCTGATTCAGCTGCTTTTTTTGCTTCTTCAGCTTTTTTCGCTTCTTCTTTTGCTTGTGCTTCTTTCTGCTCTTTCGCAGTCAATGTTTCATCTACTTTTTTTAGTTGATCTTTTAAAGCGACAGCTAGCTCTTCATTTTTGATTTGCTCTACAGCATTTTTTGCTTCGTCATACTGCTCTCTGTTCGCACTGTCTACGACTTGATTATCATGATAGACAACGTTCACTTTATCTTTAGCCGTCTGCAATTGTTTGTATTGGTCCTCTGCTTCGGTTTGCGCTTGCTTGATCAGACGTCCAAAAGCAGTTTCATTTGTAGTCATTGGTTGAATGGCTTGATCCTCTTTTAGTTTGGGATCAGCTGCTAAATGATCATCGTCAATCACTACCGAAGTAAATAACTGGTTGACACGTTGAATATCTTTGATTTTGGTTTGGATATCCTGGAATGTTTTTTCTAATTCAGGATATTCTTTCTCTTTTTTTACGTCATTCAGATCAGTCTTTAGTTTAGCTAAGTCTTGATTGATCATTGAAGTACGGATAAACTGGTGAGACGGATCTGTATAAAAAGCATTCAAGGCTGTTTGTAGATCTGCCACCTTTTGTTTTTGTCTTTCTTCTTGTGCAGCGATTTGTGCCTGAACATCTTGCTGATGGTCATAATAAGCCCAACCACCGACTCCGAGCAAGACGATTGCTGCTAAAGCCAGATACGGTCCTTTTTTCGATCTTTTTCGTTTCCCCTCATCAGTCTTTGCTGATGTAACTGGTTCTTTTTGTTCCGTTTCTGTCCTTTGATCGATTTCATTTGATAATTCTGTTTTTTCTATAGCTTCTGGTTTTGAAGAATCTTTCTTACGAATTTCTTCTTTTGGTTCTTCTTCTTTTACCGATTCTTCTTTCGGTACTTCTTCTTTTGCTGTTTCTTCTTTCGATATTTCTTCTTTTAGAACTTCTCCGTTTGATTGATTCTCTTGTGATGGAGCTGCTTTCGGAATATCTTTTTCTGAAACTTCAGGTTTCAAATTTTCGTTTAACGCTTCGTCCTCATGGGTTGAGTTTTTATCGACATCTTCCGCACTCGCTTTTTCTTCGACTTCTTTTTTTCCTATCAAAAGATTTTCTGACGACGATTGGACGTGAGTCGATTTTGAAGCGGGCACTGGTTCTTCAGTTTGTTCCTTAGAAGAAAGCAATTGATTTTCTTCTGAAGTTTGGGGTACCGTTAAGCGTTCATGATTTTTTTCTGTTGCCGTTTCGAACGTTTCTTCTTGATCAATCGCTTGATGGTCAGTTGGCTGAACAACGCTATCCTTCGTATCAACTGTTTCCTTTTCTTTCGTTTCACGTTCGTTAGTTACTGGCACTGTACTTTCTTGTTTTGAATCAGTCTCTTTGGCATTTTTAGCTGCGAGTTCCTCTTGGATCATTCGCATCAATTCTTCTGCATGTTCTTCTGTTGTATCTTCTCTATGAGCTTTGATATAAGCAGATAAAATCGAATTTTCTTTTTCATGATCAACAAATTCTTTTAATTCAGCTACTCTTTTTTGTTGTTCTGATTCGAGTTCATCCGTCATTTCATCGCCGTTAGCTTGTTTTTTCGAATCAGTTCCTTCTTCACTTGTTGACGGCTTTGTATTTGCCTTTTTAGTGACTACATCTTCAGCATCATTAGTTTCTGCTAGATTCGTTTCTTCAGATGATTCTTCTTTAAACAAGGCCATGACCGATTCTAATGGTAACTCTGTTAATTCTGACCATTCGATTGGATCATTTAATTCCGTGTCAGGAAAATGTTCTTCTGAAGAATCTATTGGTAATTGACTGTTGTTCTTTTCTTCATTCGTGTGTTGGTCTTGCTCTTTTATTTGGTAACCACAATCAGGACAAATCAACTTTCCTTTGATTTTCTTTGATCCACACGTTGGGCATTTTTTTATCACTGAGCGATCGGCTCCTTTTGTTAGGTTTACGCTACCATTTAATCTACCATATTCTGAAAGTTTCGCCAAGAGCCTATTTTGATCAAACAGATGTCAAATAGTATAACTCGTAAAAATAAAACAAATAATTTATAAAAAGTTTCTTATAATTACGCATAGTTACGCAATTATTTATGTTTTCATCATCATAATCTTAATAGCGCATCAATTATTTGTTTATTATGATCAGATTCAAGCTTTTGACTCAGCTATTGACTAAAAAAAAATAGCACGGCATCATCTATTCTGATCCCGTGCTACTTTGTTTTCACTAAAGGCTACTCGCTATTTTAAAAGACAGTCATTGTCTATAAGATTCAAAATTTGAATCCTATTTTTACTCTAAGAAATCTTTCAATTGTTTTGAGCGTGATGGATGGCGTAATTTGCGTAACGCTTTCGCTTCGATTTGTCGAATACGTTCACGTGTTACTCCGAATACTTTCCCAACTTCTTCGAGTGTTCTGGTACGACCATCGTCTAAACCAAAACGTAGGCGGAGAACATTTTCTTCGCGGTCAGTCAATGTATCTAAAACATCTTCTAATTGTTCTTTTAACAATTCATAAGCCGCATGCTCTGCAGGACTAGTAGCTTCTTGGTCTTCAATGAAGTCTCCTAAATGAGAATCATCTTCTTCACCAATTGGTGTTTCTAAAGAAACTGGCTCTTGCGCAATTTTCAATATTTCACGTACTTTTTCTGTAGGAAGGTCCATTTCTGCACCAATTTCTTCTGGCGTCGGTTCTCTTCCTAAATCTTGAAGTAATTGACGTTGGATACGGATCAATTTATTGATGGTTTCTACCATATGCACTGGGATACGGATCGTACGTGCTTGGTCAGCGATGGCACGAGTGATTGCTTGTCTGATCCACCATGTAGCATAAGTTGAAAATTTGAATCCTTTACGATAGTCAAATTTTTCAACAGCTTTCATCAAGCCCATATTTCCTTCTTGGATCAAATCAAGAAATTGCATGCCACGTCCAACATATCTCTTAGCAATACTTACGACCAAACGAAGGTTTGCTTCAGCTAAACGCTGTTTTGCTTCTTGATCACCTTCTTCGATTTTTAAAGCAAGAGCTACTTCTTCTTCCGCAGTTAATAGGGAAACACGACCAATCTCTTTTAAATACATACGAACTGGATCGTTGATTTTTACACCAGTAGGTGCTGACAGATCTTCTGTTTTTGCTTGTTCCGCTTTTTTCTCTGCACTCTTCAAGCTATGGATCGATGGATCTCCATTTTCATCAACAACGCTGATTCCAGCATCCTCGACTTTTTGGATCAATTTATCCATCTCATCCGCATTCAATGTGAATGGCGTTGCAAGTTTATTTGAAAGATCATCATACACGACTTGTCTTTTTGGTTTGTTTTCTTTGATAAAAGCTGCTACTGCTGCTTCATACTTTTTATTCTCTGTTACATTTGCCATAAAAGAAGGCCCCCCTTGAGTAGCTATTCGGCTTGTTTTAACTGTTTTGTTAAATTAATGATCTCAATCGTTAATTCCAATTCTAATTGCTTGTTTCCAGTTCTTCTAGCCTCTTGCTGCATTTGTTTTTTTAAAGTTATTTCATCAGCTAAACTAGACTTTCTGATTACACGCAATAAGTCTTGGATTTCTCTTGGTGTGCTTTCTTCGGCTACACGCAAATACTCGATTTCCACCACTAAACGCCTTAAATTTTCATCTTGCAAAAAGTCCAAAAACTCCGCAAGGTTGAATTCATCATGTTGTGACACAAATGCATCGAATAAAAAATATACTTCTGCATAAATGTCATGAATAAACTGAAATTGCTGTTCTTTCAAAAGATTACGGACAGATATCTCTTTGAACACTCTGTACAAGAGCATTTGTTCCGCTTTTTCTACTTGAGTCAGCGGTCTCTTTTTCGTTATTGCCGTCCGTGAAATAGCTGGTTCTGGCAATGTCGTTGGTTGGTTGGTTCGATTCGTTTGATTTTCCCTGCGAAAATCCCGTATTTGCTTTTGCAGGGTTTCACGACTAAGTTGAAATTCGGTCGCTAGTTGCGACAAATACATATCTTGTTCGATTGGCGAGACAACTTGACTAAGTTCTCTCGATACCTCTTCTAAGTACTGGATTTTATCTTTTTCATTCTCCAGGTTCTTGTCTTGCTTCAAATAACGTGACTTGAAAGTAAAGACCGTTTCACGACCATGAAAGATCAGTTCATTAAAGGAGTCATTTCCATATTTACGTAAATATTCATCGGGATCAAGTTTTTCCGGAATCACAACGATTGATAATTGCAATCGACTATTTTGTCGTAACAATTCGATCCCTCGATTCGTTGCCTCGAATCCTGCCTTATCTCCATCGTAACAAAAAACTAGTTCTTTGGTTACTCGTTCGATCTGCTGGATCTGTTGATTCGTTAAACTCGTTCCCATGGAAGCTATCCCATTTTTTACACCTGCTTGCCAAGAAGCAATGACATCCATGAAACCTTCAAATAAAAGAACTTCTCCGCTTTTTCGGATATCACTACGTGCTTTATCCAAGTTGAACAACACTTGTCTTTTATTGAATAATTCTGTTTCTGGACTATTCAAATATTTGGGTTGATCTTTTTCTTGTCCTTTTTCTGGTGCAAGCCAGCGTCCAGAAAAACCAATCGTGCGCCCTTGAGGGTTTCTGATAGGAAACATGATACGTTGGTAAAACCGATCAGATATTCCTCCATCCTCATGGGAGATAAACAAACCAGAACGTTCCAACACTTCTTGATCGTATGCTTCAGTTTTAAATACTTGTTTCAAAAATGAACGTTCATTCGGTGCAAATCCGATCGCAAATTCTTCAATCAATTCTAGTGTCAAACCACGTTGTAGTAAGTAATCTAAAGCTTGCTCGCCTACTTTCGTGTGTAGCAACATATGATGATATACTTCTGCGGCTTTTTCATGCGCTAAAATCAATTTTCCTGTAATTGAATCGCTATTTTCGAAGGGAAGTGTTTGTTTGCGCCATTGATCTTCTAACTGAATTTGTTCAAAATCAGCAACTTTGACGACTGCTTCTGGGAAACTAAGTCCTTCTAGTTCTTGAAGAAAAGTAAAGACGTTTCCTCCTTTTCCGCAACCAAAGCAATGAAAAATCTGTTTATCTTCAGCCACCGAGAAAGATGGTGTTCGTTCTTCATGAAAAGGACACAAACCTAAATAATTCTTTCCAGATTTTTTTAATTGGACGTATTGACCAATCACCTCAACAATATTCGTTTGTCCACGAATCGTTTCAATGACTTCTTGAGGAATCCGTTGAGCCATGCTTTCACCCCCTGTAAATAGCTAATTGGCATCTGTCAAAGAGATACCTCAGGAGAATAACCGGTAAAAAATCGCACTAACGAAAATCAGTGCGATTTTAAAGGACACAATTATACATGTTTCATTCTATCACAATTCTAAACTTTTTCAAGTATAATACTTGTCATTCTAAGAACAAGCAACGGTTTATTTCGTTGTTGCTAATTTATTCAATAAGTAGTCACGGATATTGGTCTTTCCATAAATCAGTCTCAAAATGATATTAACGATCATAAAACCAATGAAATATGGCCAAGCCGTTCCTAACCCAAGATCAACTTCTAACAGATGATGGAAAAGCATCGCTGCTACATAAATCCCTACAACAGTTGTTACCGCTAAGAAAATTCGCAACGGATTAAATGGATAACACGCTTTGACTACTGCCATACAGCTGATTCCGATCAATAGATAATACATTAAAGTGGTCGTTTGCAACTGGGTAAATGGCAAAACTTTTCCTAAAATATAAACCACAATAATATTCAATACGACTAGCAATGCATTTGGCAATGCATTGATCAATGCTGTTGGTAAATAACGATAGGTAATCTTTCGTTTATCTTGTTCAAACGATAAGAAGAAAGAAGGATAACCTTCAATAGCTAAGTCAATCAATGTGATCTGGATTGGGATGAATGGAAACCCGATTGCAGTAATTGCGCATAAAATAGAAAGAATAAACGAATAGATCGTCTTGATAAAGAAAATACCTGAAACTTTGGTCACATTGTTTACGACACGACGCCCTTCGAATAAGACTTCTGGTAAAGTCGTAAAATCAGAATCAAGTAAAACGAGATTAGCAATTTGTCTTGTTGCACCGTCTCCTTCAGCCATGGCGATACTGCAGTCTGCTTCACGCAGTGCCAATACGTCATTGACTCCATCCCCAGTCATAGCCACAGTTCCACCACTTTGTTTTAATTCATTCACTAATGTTTTCTTTTGTTGTGGACTCACACGACCAAAGACCGTGTACTCATGAGCGGCTTCCCGGACAGCTTTTTCTTCTGTCATCGTAGAAAGATCAACATACGAATCATAATTTGGTAAGCCTGCACGACGGGCAATATTTGAAACTGTGAACGGATTATCACCTGAAATAACCTTTAGATTCACACCTTCAGCATGTAAATAAGCTAATGTTTCTTCTGCATTTTTACGTATTGGATCGTCAATCTCAAACAGCGCGATTGGTTCAACGCCTTTTGGCTCTCCCTCAGTCAAATGTTGTTCAGGAGCGACACCCAGCATCAATACACGGTAGCCATTTGCTTGAGCATCCACCAAACTTTCTGGCAGTTGTGATTTTTCAACCAAACGTTCAGGAGCTCCTACATAGATCACACCTAATTCAGGAAACTCCATCGCTCCCCATTTTCGGTCAGAAGAGAAAGCTAACTTTTCAGTCACAGTATAGCGATTAGCTACTTGAAAGTAATCTCTAAGTGCCCGCATGGTAAGATTATTGTCACTGCTTTCAGCTAGATAGGTTCCCATGATTTCAGGAATCGCTTTTTCGTACTTAGGATTTAGGGCTTCGACCCGTTGGATACTCATTTTTCCTTCAGTGATCGTCCCTGTTTTATCCAAGCAAAGCGTATCTACATGAGCAAGTGTTTCAATCGAATACATATCTTGGACCAAGATTCTTTTCTTTGCTAATTTCGTTACACCAGTAGTCAGTGCAATACTAATCAAAAGGACTAAGCCTTTAGGCAACATCCCTAGTAATGCTGCTGCCGAAGCAATAACAGAAATCTTAATGGAAGCATCACGGATAAATAACGCTTCTAAAAATAAAATAATACCTAATGGAATGATAATGAAGCTAGTAAATTTCGATACTTTTCGAATAGAATCGACAAGTTCAGAATGAATCGCTTTATGGGTTTTTGCCTCACTCGTTAGGCGAACTGCATAGTTGTCTGCGCCAACACGAATCGTTTGAGCTAAAACAGAACCACTGGTTAAGAAACTACCTGAAAGCAATTCATCTCCTTCGGTTTTGACAATCAGGTCTGACTCCCCTGTCAATAGTGCCTCATTGGCTTCTGCGCGTCCTGAGATCACTCTTAAATCAGAAGGAATCTGTTCCCCTGCACCAATCTTTACGACATCTCCTAAAACTAATTCTTTCGTTGAAATCGACTGCTCTTTTCCTTCGCGGACAACTCGTACCTCTGATTGCGAAACAATCGATAACTTTCTTACTAGATTTCTAGCATGGATTTCTTGATAGATACCAATAATGATATTCACCACAATGATTGCCAGGTAAGCCATATTGGAATAGGCACCGACCAATAGTAAGCAAATCCCAATACCAAAATTTAAAAAGTTGAACAGCGTTAGTATATTGTCACTAAGAATCTGCTTAGTACTTTTTGATGCATCCTCTTGGTAATCATTTTGCTGCCCAGAGGAAATTTTTTGTCTCACTTCTTCCTGAGTAAGACCCTTCATTTCTTTCGTTTCCATTTTTCGCCAACTTTCAAAAAATAATCAATATATTTAAGTCTAGCTTGTTCTATTATTAAAAACAACTTATTTTTTACAAATTTATACAAAATAATAACACATGATTCTATGCCGCTGAGAAATCCCAGCAAAAATCATGTGCCATTCAACCTTTATTTATATTGTTCTTCTAAACGACTCATCCACCAACCTAATGCGATACCAGCAAAAAATAAAATGGGACAAAAGATGATTCCTGGTAAACTTAAATTTGTGTAATCTGTAGGAACAATCATTACCGTCGAAGCAAAAACAACTCCTAAAATAAAATGGAACAATTTACTATATGCCTTAGAAAAGATAAAATCAAATAACTTTGATAACGTCAACACGCAGACTACCGCACCTAAACCGATCGGTAAGATCACGTCTAAGCGAGCTTCTTTGAAACCATCAGCCATCGCCTTGTATAACCCCATATAGACTAAAAAATTCGAGGGACTCAGTCCAGGAACAATCATCCCTAAGCCGATTAGACCGCCAGCGATGATCCAAGTTACTGTGTTTTGTTCAACTTGACCATCAAATAGTTGTGATCCGTAAAGTAAAAAGAAATAAGCCACGATCAATGTGACGATCATCAGGATGATATCACCTGATTGCCGCCCTTTCTTTCCAGCTTCTTTCCACAACGCTGGAACAGTACCTACAATACACCCAACAAAAAACCATAAAATCGTCGTTTCATATGTCCCTAATAAGAAACTCACCAAAAAGGAAAGCAAAAAGACTCCGCTGATGCCTCCTAATCCGACAGGCAAAAAGAAAAGCACGTTTTCTTTAAAATTTCTGGTTAGATGAGCTAAAAAAGAGATCAATCGTTCGTACATCCCAAAAACAGCTGCTAAAGCGCCTCCGCTTACCCCCGGTAAAATAAAACCCGAACCGATAAACATTCCCTTTACAAAGCGCAATAGCCAGTCTTTCCCTGAATCTTTCGCTACCTTTTCTGTTATGATTTGTTCTTTTTCCACTTTTTTGAGCACTCCTTCTTTCTGATAAGATAAAGATCTAGCAAAAAATCTCAGCATTACACTCAATTAGTTAAAAACTTTGTCATATAACTCAATGAGGTTTTCATTCATCTTGACAACTTTTGTGTAAAACATGTTCCCTCCATTATGATAAAGATAACCGCCATTGTAAAGCAATGAGGGGACTCGCCAATAGCGATACTTGGTTTTTTTCTCATTACCTAAAAGTGGACTCAAGACATTTTTGGAATATTCTTCTGCTATCTCCATAGTATTTTCCCCACCTCGGTTTTTTACGTAGACAATATAATCCTTACCGAAGTTATAGGCTTGTATAGCTGTATCAAGATCACATCCTTGTTTTTTTGCCTCATTGATCATTTCTGCTAAGTAGCTGACTCCTTGATCGATACTTTCTTTTTGATTATCGATCACATTGGCTTTACCATAGGCGCTTTCCGAACTTTGCATCAAATCAATCCCCTTGCCTTTTGATTCTGTTAAAATGATCCCCTTGACCAAAGACTCGTACTCTTCCATATGGTACTTTTTGATTGCTGTTGTTATTTCTGGTTCGTACTTTTCTACTCTTTTAATCGATTGATAGGTTTTTCCTAAGATGATCAATACTCCTATGACCAAGACAATCAGTAAAAAAGAGACGATTCTTCGAAAGATTGATTTTTTCTTTTTTTTCATAAACATTCACCTAGTTATTTTGACATCTTTTTTTATCTTACTATTTATTATCGTTCTTGGCTATTTCTTACTAATCATTTGTTCCTTTCCTTAATAAAAACTGAAATTTTCGGAATTTTTTACTATCTTACGAAAATGATCGTTGTTTTTTTAGGAAAACAATTGCTCTTATAGGAGAATTGTCGTTATACTTTAACCAGTAGGTGATTATGTGAAAAAAGAAAAGAAATATGCAAAAATGACTGATGGAACAGAGATCTATTATGAGAAAAGCGGAAATGGCATGCCTCTGTTTTTACTCCATGGTAATGATGGCAGTGGTCGTTTCTTCTCAGAGCAAGTTCCTGTCTTTAGTCAGTTTTATACCGTTTATCTCATTGATAGTCGAGGTCACGGACGTTCAACGAATCAAGCAAATACCTTGTCTTTTCGTTTGATGGCAGAAGATCTTTATACCATCATGCTACTTGAAGGAATTACAACAGCAAATATACTAGGTTTTAGTGATGGAGCTAATCTTGGATTGGTCTTTTCAAGTTATTATCCAGAGAAAGTACATCGATTAATATTAAATTCAGGAAATACTTTAGTTAAAGGGGTTTTATTCTCAGCGAGACTGCTTAGCTACTGTCATTATATTGGTATGTGGTTGCTTTCTTTAGTTTGCCCATCGCTTAGAAAAAATTTGTTGGTGATCAAATTGTTGTTAAAAGATATCGGTCTTTCAACAGCAGATTTAGAGAAAATTAAATGTAAAACATTGATTATTGTTGGAAAAAAAGATGTGATCAAACTGCAACACTCCCTTTACCTAGCAAAAACGATCCCAAATGCTTCTTTTGTTTTAGTGAACGAACAAGGACATCAGTTAGCTAGAAAAGATCCTCAACGTTTCAATCAAGAAGTATTAGATTTTTTGTCTGAATAATAAGAATAGTAGGTGATTTTTTTGTTAAAACAAGCCTTACAATGGTTCAAAAACCATTTAGGTCTCTTTAAAACAATCTTTTTAATTTCTGTGGTTGTCATTATCGTTAGTGAATTGATCAATATTGGCAAAACACTATCGATCGCTCAATTAGCCGAAACATTTGCAACGATCCCACTTTGGAAGACGGGGTTGATGCTCATTGTTGGATTACTATCTGTTGCACCGATGATTGGGTATGACATCATCCTTAACCGCTTGTTGGGACAAAAATTAAAAAAGAGTTATTTATTTGAAACAAGTTGGTTGATCAATACCATCAACAATGTTGCCGGTTTTGGCGGCTTTGTCAGCATCGGATTACGCTCCGAATTATACGGTCATAAAAAAGACAGTAAGCAGTTGATGCAAGCTTTGTCGAAGATCTTTTTATTTCTAATGGCTGGACTGTCTATTTATAGTTTGATTTCTTTTTTTATGGTCTTTTTTGCACCGGTTGCGCCTTTTATTAAGCAGTATTGGATTTGGTTGATCGGTGGTGGGTTATACTTCCCACTTGTTTTTTTAGTCACTACCTTAAAAAAAGAGGGGTACCTCGGAGGACTTTCATTAAAAACACAAGGACAATTGCTGCTTGTCTCGATCTTAGAGTGGTCTGGTGTCTTGTTCACCTTTCTAGCAGTTGGGGCACTTATGGATATCAAAGTCGATTTGTGGCAAACGATACCGCTCTTTATCGCAGCTTCAGTTATCGGAATCGTCTCGATGATTCCTGGTGAAATCGGTAGTTTTGATATCATGATGATTATCGGTCTTTCTGCCATAGGTGTGCCAAAGGCAACTGTAGTCGTTTGGATCTTACTGTACCGAATTTTTTATTACATTATTCCTTTTTTGATCGGGATCGTCTTTTTCTTTAAGAATATTGGCTCAACCTTTGATCAACGTTATTCTGGTATTCCTAAGCAGCTGGCAACAGAGATTGCTCATAAAGCCGTCGTCGTCCTTTTATATTTTTCTGGTATCATGATGGTTCTTTCAGCAACGATCCCACAAGCTTTTACCGAGTTTCGTTGGCTGCATAGTATTAATCCGTTAAGGTTGCATTTTATTATTCAATTCCCAAGTATGTTGTTAGGATTTCTCTTTGTCATCATGGGGCGTGGGATTGCTGCAAGAGTCAAAAGAGCCTATTGGCCAACTATTGCACTGATCTTTTTAGCAGCATCTTATGTGACGATTATTGACTTTAGCTTTACTGCAGCTATTTTCCTATTGTTACTGTTGTTGATCGTAATTGCTTCGAAAAATGAATTATTTAGAGAACAAATCATTTATTCATGGGAATGGTTGACGATTGATGGTGTGATTATTGGTGCTTTAGCGTTGCTTTACATCATTATTGGTGTTTATAATCTGCCAACATTTCCTCATCGTAAGCATCATTTTATTTCGTTCTTTTTGTTCCCGTCAGAAAAGATTTGGTTATCTGGATTATTTGCTATTATTGCAGTAAGCTTTATCATCATTCTTTTCGTCCACTTCCTACAAGGAAAGAAACAGCAAGTCGGCGAACCGTTGGATGAAGAAAAAGCGTTAAATATCCTCCATACCTTTGGCGGAAATTCTGACAGTCAATTGATTTTCTTAAAAGACAAGCGCATGTTTATTTACGAAAAAGACCAAGTTGGAACGGTTTTATTACAGTTTGCTTGTTACAATAATAAATGTATCGTGATGGGCGATCCTTCGGGTAAAAAAGAAGATTTTCCTGCTGCTATCGAAGCGTTTATTGAAGAAACTGATCGTTTGTGTTACCTACCCGTCTTTTATGAAACGAGTGAAGAAATCGTGATGATTTTACATGAATTTGGCTATGATTTCATCAAAATGGGCGAAGAAGCACATGTTGAATTAGCCAATTTCACTACTTCTGGAAAGAAAATGAAAGGGTCACGTGCGATCTTGAATCGGATTGACCGAGAAGGTTTTACTTTTGAGATTATTCAGCCACCTTTTTCTGCGACACAGATGACTGAACTCAAACAAATTTCTGATCAATGGTTAGGAAGCCGAAAAGAAAAAGGTTTTTCACTGGGGTTCTTCTCAGAAGATTATCTGCAGCGGGCACCGATCGCTGTTTTAAAAGACCCACAACAAGACTTAGTAGCATTTGCTTCGATCATGCCAACCTACACAGATAACAAAATCGGCACGATTGATTTGATGCGTTATGATCCTGAGAAAGCACCAGCTGGAAGTATGGATTATCTTTTCCTTCATTTATTTGAGTATATGAAAGAGGAACAGATTGAGTTTTTCAACTTGGGGATGGCGCCATTATCCAACGTTGGAACCTCAAGAAAAAGTTTTATTCAAGAACGAAT
This sequence comes from Enterococcus sp. C57, assembly GCF_040887305.1. Lineage (NCBI taxonomy): Bacteria > Bacillati > Bacillota > Bacilli > Lactobacillales > Enterococcaceae > Enterococcus > Enterococcus sp. C57. The sequence goes on from NZ_JBFOFP010000005.1 coordinate 175,165, forward strand.
CGCTTACTTAGTTTATGAATTTGGTTCACATTTTTACTCTTTCCACGGCTTGCGTGAGTATAAAGATAAATATGCGACTCATTGGACTTCCCGCTATACTTCCTATTCACGTGACAGTTGGATTGCCTATGTCATGATCGCATTATTGATCATTGATAATGCACCAGTTGACCATAAAAAGCGATTAGTAGGTTTAAAGAAATGGTTACAAAAACGCTGAATATGACAACTTATATCTAATGATGGAAGAAAAAAAGACGCATGATTCTAAAAGTCATCTGACTTGTTGAATCGTGCGTCTTTTTTATTTATCTATCCTTTGTTCTTAGGCTTCGATTTCTGTTACGATACCTGAACCTACTGTACGACCACCTTCACGAATGGAGAAAGTCGTCCCGTTTTCAATAGCAACAGGATGAATCAATTCTACATCGATCGTTACGTTGTCGCCAGGCATGACCATTTCCGTTCCTTCTGGCAAAACAATTGTTCCTGTTACGTCAGTTGTGCGGAAATAAAATTGTGGTCGATAATTATTGAAGAATGGTGTATGACGTCCGCCTTCTTCTTTAGACAAAACATAAACTTCTGCTTTGAATTTAGTATGAGGTGTAATTGAACCAGGTTTGGCAATCACTTGGCCACGTTCGATGTCTTCTCTTTGAATCCCACGTAATAACACACCTACGTTATCCCCTGCTTCACCGTAATCAAGCGTTTTGCGGAACATTTCAACTCCTGTTACTACGGCTTTTTGCGTTTCTGGTTTGATCCCTACGATTTCGATTTCATCACCGACTCGAACAGCCCCACGGTCAATCCGACCAGATGCTACTGTTCCACGTCCAGTAATTGAAAATACATCTTCGACGGGTAACAATAATGGTTTGTCCGTATCACGTTCTGGTGTTGGGATGTATTCATCGACTGTGTCCATCAATTCCATGATAGCTGCTTCTGCATCAGGATCACCTTGTAATGCTTTTAATGCTGATCCTTTGATTACAGGTGTATCATCACCTGGAAATCCATATTCGCTTAATAGTTCACGAACTTCCATTTCTACTAGATCAATTAATTCTTCATCATCGACTAAATCTGTTTTGTTCAAGAAAACAATCAAATATTTCACGCCTACTTGGCGAGAAAGTAAAATGTGTTCACGAGTTTGAGGCATTGGGCCATCCGTAGCAGAAACAACCAAGATTGCTCCGTCCATTTGAGCTGCCCCAGTGATCATGTTTTTCACGTAATCCGCATGCCCTGGTGCATCGATATGTGCATAGTGGCGTTTGTCTGTTTCGTATTCCACATGAGCAGTATTGATCGTGATTCCACGTTCACGTTCTTCTGGTGCTGCGTCGATACTAGCATAGTCTTGAGGATTTGCTAAGCCTTTTTTACCTAGTACTGTAGTGATCGCAGCAGTTAAAGTAGTTTTCCCATGGTCGACGTGTCCAATGGTTCCAATATTTACGTGTGGTTTACTTCTATCATAATGTTCTTTTGCCATAATTAACAAACCTCCTAATTAATTTAGAGCTTTAAAGTTTTGCTCTCATCTGTTGTCCATTATAGACTTCTTTGGAAAAATCCAAAAAGAATCTGTCCGCCTTACTTTTTGTAAGTATCGAACAATTTGTATTATACGTCAAACTTGGTCAAAGTCAACCAAGAACACTTATGCTGATTAATGACTAATTTTTCATCAGCCAACCATGCGTAATTGTTGTGACTATCTCCTTGTTTTCACTACAATGGGCTCTTTCGTAACTATCAATATTCGCGATAAAAACAAATCATTTCTTGTGTCGCTACCGATTTAAATTGGCATTTTTCATAAAATCGACGGGTTCGTTGTTCATTTTCTGTCAATAAAACTTTTTGTCTGACTTTTGGATAAGCTTGTACCATTTTTTCGATTAATTGTGTCCCAATCCCCATGTTTTGATAAGCTGGATGAACAAGCAAATCTTGAATGTAAAGAATTGTTTCGCCATCCCCGACACTACGGATCAATCCAATCAATTGTTGTTCGTCCCATACCGTTATCACTTTGAGAGATTGTTGGATTCCCAGAGCTAATTGTTGGATGTCATTCGTATAGGCTGACCATCCTACAGCTGTATAGAGCGCGAACAATGCATCAAGGTCAATTTTTTTCTCTTCGCTGAATTCCATGTGCTTTCTATCCTTTGCTATATTTTTGTATGATGTAATCCGTCTCAATCTGTCGTTAACTCAATCAGATTTCCTTCAGGATCTTGGATAACTGCTTCATAATAACCGTCGCCCGTAGTTCTTGGTCCACTGATCAGTGGAAAGCCATCTTTTACAAATGTTTCAGCAAATGAATCCACCTCTGTTTTTGTTCCCACTGAAATTGCTAAATGAGCATAACCAAAAGTATCGACTGCACGATCTGATAAAAAAGGCTTTGTAATCAATTCAATCCGACTTCCTGAGGTAAAATTCAGGAAGTAAGATTGAAACCGGGTTTTAGGATTCGTGTATTTCTCTGAACTTTCTGCAGCAAAATAATTCTCATAAAACGCTCTCATTTTTTCTAAATCATTAACCCAAATAGCAATATGTTCAACTTTCATTTTGTAACACTCCTTTATATTTTCGTTATCTCTTCCTATCCTTTATACCATTTTCTCTTTATTTGATAAAGAATGATGTGATTATTTTGGCTTTTGCTCTTAGTGATCAGTTCACAAAAGAAATGGTGTTATCTGGTAAAAAGAAAGCTGTCATTCTGAAACATCTAAAGATATGCACTACTTATATAGTTTACACCTGCAAAAAAACCAAGGAAAACTTTATACTGACCGAAAAAAGTTAACTTTTTTATCCAACTTTTAACGTTCACTATAGTTTCTCTTGGCTCTTTTCTTGTCTGCTACATTTTATTGTATTCTCTGAATAAGCATTCTTTTAATAATTATAAACGATTTAATACTTCGTCTACATTTTTGATCATCACTGAGATTGTTCCATCTGGGTTATTAACAAATTCGATCAAATCTGGATTTCGGTAGACGTCTACAGGGACGATCAATTCGATTCCATTGGATAACTTGAATTTTTGTTTACCAAATTTTTTCTCAGAAATTTCTTGGACTTCTCTGACTGGCAAAGCTTCAGCAACAAATCCCTGTTCTTGGACTTCTTCTTGAAAAGCTAATTTCGCTGTGATATTTTCTTTGAAGACTTTTTCCGCAATCATTTCATGGTCTAGTCTGCCCTTTTCCTCGATCGTATCATAAACAGCCTCTTTTAAATCAGCCACTAGATCAAATTCTTCAGTTTCAAATTTTTTCCCTAAACTTTTAGCTACTTTTTGGATCACTTTGACATTCTCTTCTAATGAAGGCGCAGGAACACTTTCGATGACTCTCCCCGAAAAATAGAGTTCTTTTTTTCCAGAAAACTCATATTTTTTTTCAATCAATTCATAGGTTAAATCAGTTAACGCCACCGCAAACGCTTCATCTGCCTTTTGGGATTTTGCCCCCAATATCGCTCGATTCAAAATCAATTGATTGGCGATTCCTGTTTCGTCTGCCTCTACAAAATGTGTATAGGATTCTCGGTAATTGACTTTTAACAAAGCCACATACATCACCGTATCTACTTCATACAAAACAACAAAGACATCAGCGCTTGGTGCTTCTTCGCTTTCTTGATAGATCTCGAACCAGCGTTGAACGATCCCTTCACTTGCTGCTACAAAGTTTTCTTGACAGTCCTGGACTTGTTTCGCCATCATACTTTCAGGTGACAGCTGTCCTGTTTTCGTTTGTGCAGAAGAAATTTTTTGGATTTTCTTTTGTAAAAAATCTCGAATAAACTCTTTAGTCAGATCCAATTCTTGTTGAGAAAATACGGGTGATCCCGTTTCACGATCAATAATATGCATAATTGCTTTTTTTAAATAAATATCCATGTTCTCATTCCCTTCTGGTTTAGTTTACGGAAAATCAATACAAAATACCAGAACGAAAATCATTATTTTCCTTTTTTTGAAAAAAATAATTGTCTCCTAAACAAAATGGATTCCTTTTTTGAGAAAATGCGCTACACTTAAAAGTGAACTAAAAATTAAGGAGTTGAGAATATGGATTCATTAACAAATACGTATCGTTTATCAAATGGTTATGAAATTCCGATTGTTGGTTTTGGTACTTGGCAAACACCGGATGGCGATGTCGCAGTTTCTTCAGTCAAAGAAGCGCTAGCTGCTGGTTATCGCCACATTGATACAGCACAAGGTTACAAAAATGAGGAAAGCGTCGGTCAAGCGATCAAAGAAAGTGGGATTCCCAGAGAAGAGATTTTTCTAACAACAAAACTTTGGAATGCCAATCACAGTTATGACTTAGTGATGTCTTCGTTTGAAGAATCACTACAAAAATTACAAACAGATTATATTGATCTTTTCTTGATCCACTGGCCTAATCCTGTGGCTTTCCGTGACAATTGGGAAGAAGCAAACGCCCAAACTTGGCGAGCTTTTGAAGAGCTGTATGAAGCTGGAAAAATCAAAGCCATTGGCGTCAGCAACTTCTTGCCCCATCATCTAGATGCGTTACAAAAAACAGCCAAGATCATGCCAATGGTCAACCAAATTTTCTTAGCTCCTGGTGAATTACAACCAGCAGTCGTTGACTATGCCAAAAAACACGAAATGATCCTGGAAGCTTACAGCCCACTTGGCACAGGGAAAATTTTCGATGTACCAGAGATGCAGGAAATTGCCAAAGCCCATCAAAAGAGTATTGCTCAGGTTGCTTTACGCTGGTCCTTACAACATGGTTTCTTGCCTCTGCCAAAATCCGTAACTCCTAGTCGGATCAAAGAAAATGCTGAACTTTTTGACTTTGAACTGTCAGAAGAAGAAATGCAACAAATCGATCAATTAGATGGCGTAGTTGGTAAAGCAAAAGATCCAGATACTACCCAATTTTAATTTAAGGATGTTTGATAACAATGACTCCGATTGAACGTTTAGAAAGGCTCTCAGAAGAAATCACTCGTTCTTTTCATCCTGATTTTATCTTTTTGATCGGACCAGACAAGATCCAACACTTCCCAGCACGTAACTGGTCCCATGATCAAAAAATTCAAGAGCTAACCAACCGTTTCGATCATTCGCTAATGGTTACGACTTGGCAAGGACATGAAGTGATCTATTCACCTGAACTGTCTGTCTTTGCTTTGATTCCTTGTTCCAAAACAACGTAGCTGACTTCAATGATCGTGATAAGCCGATACACACTGAGTTTTTCTTGCCGGTGTCGTATCGGCTTATCTTTTGATATACACCTAAAAAGAGGAAACATTTCTGTTAAAAACAAATATTTTCCTAAAAAAATGCGTATAAATACATGCATATCTAAGTTTTTTTCGTATAATCCTTTTCATTTCATCTTTTTTTTCTTATAATCGAAAGGGTATGAGCGAAGGAGAGAACATATGAAGAAAAAACAAAAACAAAAATTACTCAATCAATTCCGTCCTTCTTTAGATGGAATCAGAAGTCAATTATTTCATTCTTTAGAGGATGAAAGTCTACGTCGTTACGGCTTACCTTTACAAGTCATGCTTGATCCGAAAGACCGCCACATCTTAACGATTGGACTTGCAGGAAAAACAAATGAAGATACTCGCATCAATGTACCGATTGATGATAATTTCACAACTGTCTTAAAACGAATCCGTTCAGGAGAAAAAGACATCTTTGAACGCTTCCGTGACAACTTATTGATTGAAATCGTTTCTTATTGGAATGATCAACGTCTTAAAAATGATGAACCAACTGCTCAAGAGGTTTCTACACCTGTTGCTGAAACAAAAGTTGCTGACTCAAAACCTGTGGAATCACCTAAAACAGCTGAAGTATCAAAAGCGGAAACAACTGAAAAACAACGCTCAACTGAAACTGCCGCTTTGAATTTCGCTGATTTTTCAAGCGCAGTAGCGGAATATCCAAAATTTTATGTAGAAAAAGAAGCTGATGCAGCAGTCATCTATGAGAAAACCTCAGATGAACCACGTAAATTAGCTGAAATTTCAATGACAGCAGAAAACCAATTTACAATTGAAAAAGCGTTAGAACGCAAATACAAAGTGAAACTGACATTGATCCCATTGATCGAACAGTTTGCTGCAACAGCTATTTCAGAAAGATAACCAGTTTCACAAATCTATCCACTGCATCAAAAAACGGCTTTTTGTCAAATGATGCCGGTAATGAGAAATCATAAAATGTTAAATGAGCAGAAAGGCAATTGCCCTCTGCTCATTTTTTTATAGTAAAATATTTTTTCTATTACTTTGAATCACCAAAAGTTGTCAATAATCTTCACCAATCTTAAAAAAGATAGAACCAAAAAACCAAGCGGTCTCTTCCCCTTAGTTTATTGGTTATGTTTTTCCAGCTTACCCATGTGCATGATAAAAGACATTCAGTTCATAAGCGACACCAGAAATAATTACTGCTAGTAAAAGGACTAAAAGACCTAAAACTACTTTTTGCTTTTTAGAAAAAAGCGTTTTTTTCTTCTCTAGTTGCCTTGTTTTCAATATTGAATCTGTGGAGATAAAAGAAAAACAAACAACATAAGATAATAAAACTACTACTGCACTTAACGAAAATCCAGCTAAAATATCACTTGGATAATGGACTCTTAGATATAATCGAGTTGCTGCAATCAGCAATGGATAGCTGATAAGATACCAAGCAACTCTTCTGGTATCCTGACGACTCCAAATAATACTTAACGATAAGATAATTGTTAGGAAAAGCGCAAAGGATAATAAAGAATGTCCACTAGGAAACGAGTAACTCGTACGTATTTCCAATTGTGAAACGGCAGGTCTGATTCGTGCAATGAGCTTTTTTAGAATATACCCAAAAAAACTAACCGCAAAGATATTACAGATATTCCAAATCGCTAACAAATGGTAATTCTTTTTCCAAATATAAAAAGCAAAAAGAAAGGCGAAACATAAGGTTGGACCAATCGTTGCTAACTTAGCAAACAAACGAACAATCGCTGTTAGTTGTGGAAAATTAGGTAAATCGATCTTTGTATAAACCGCTAAATCTAGTGTTTCGAACCATGGAGGATTGATTTTTACGCATAAAATCAATCCAATCAAAAGACATAATGGAACGATTGATAATTTCAGTGCTTTTTGTTGATAATCACTCATAAAACTTTCACTTACTTTCTAACTTCATCTGACTAAACAAATGACTTATTCTACTTTTTTAAAACCTAAAATCATACCTAATCCGCCTCCCATGATCAACAAGGAGGTTCCTCCTTGACTTAGAAAAGGCAAAGGAATTCCTGTTAAAGGCAGTAAACCAATCGAAGCGCCGATATTTTCTACGATTTGAAATAATAGTCCAAATACGAGTACTACCGCTAGATATAGATTTCCTTTATTGTTTGTCTGTATCGCAGTGTAAATAACTTGGTAGAAAAGATAGAAATATAGAAAAACGACGGTCACGCTACCTAAAAAACCAAACGTTTCGGCAATTACAGTAAATACCATATCTGATTCACGTACTGGTACATAGATTGGTGGTATTTCAGCTGGTCGTCCACTAAATCCACCTGCACTAACAGACAATAAGCTTTGTGATTGTTGGTATCCGATCGATTGACTGTAAGCAAAAGGATCGATCCAAGCTCTCACCCGGTCTAATTGATACGTCTTAAAGTTCAGACTATAAAGGATCTCATTACCGTATTTCGTAAAAACTAGACAAATCAATATGACCCCAATAATAAATAAAAAACTAGCACATACGGCCAAGATCTTCCAATGGACCCCTGCAATCATGAACAGAGCCCCCAAACAAATAATAAATACCAAACTTGTCCCAAAATCTTTTTGCATATACATCAACAAGAAAGTTGGTAAACTGATCAACAGAACTTGAAAGACATAGATCAGATCCGTTTTCACGGTACGTTCACTGACTTTCTTTTCATAAAGCAAGGTGAAATAAACGAGAACTAATGCAAAAGTCAATTTAACCAATTCAGAAGGTTGAAAAGTAAAACTACCAATCCTCAGCCAACGTTTCGTATCGGTTAATTGGTACATCACCGGATCATAAAATTTGTAGAGCAAACTCATAATTGCTAATGAAATGGCATAAAAATAAGGAGACAATCGTAACAATAACGCTGTCTTGATTTTTTGTGTCAGTAACAAAAGTCCTAATGAAGCAATGCAAAAGATCACTTGTTTTAAAACAATAGTTTTATAAGGCACTTGGTCGTAGACTGCTGCTCCATATTGCACACCGATACTTAATAAATAAAAGAGAAAAATCGGCAAAAATAACGCATAATTAAACTCAAATGATTTTGATTTCACACACAACACCTCTTAAACGAAAGTTTTCGTAACCAGAATTTCTCTAATCTTCTTATCAAAACATCCGTTATCAACTAGTATCCATTTTGCCATCCTTTCTATTAGGCAAAAGGAGTCACTTTCACATGAGGAAAAATAAAAGTAGCGTGATCAAAATGTGCTGTGATTTATTTTCAAGTAAGTGGTGTAAATATCCAACTCCAAAAAATAAGCCGAAAATTCACAAAAATCAGCAAAGATTTTTAGAAGTTTCGGCTTATTTGTTAAAGTTGCGTACATCAACAACTATCTCATCGTGTGAGTTTTGACACTAAACAACGTAAAGATTTCTCTTAGCTATCTTATGAAGAGCCTTAATTCGACAATTCCTGTTTTACACATTGGCGTCTTTCGACGTTTCTGCGCAATAGCCTATGTTTGTTTAGGAGCCTCGCCTAACAAGTATTAAATTTGAAAAAAGTATATCCTTTAACGAACAATTTCACAATAGCATCCCGTAGAAAGTTCGCAAAAATTTAGTCATATTTAACCTTTTCCTTAATTTTACCGGCAATTAGCAAAAAAAGAGAGCTTTTGACTAGGAATAATATGAATAAACATATAAATAAACAATAGTAGCTTTTTATCCATTCTGCTGTTATCCCAATCAGTCTCTCTTTTTTATAAATACTTATTTTTTACGTAATTGCATCAAAAATTTTCTAGCTACGTCCTGATTCATTCCTTCGGCTTTTCTTAGAAATTCAGCGACTTGTTCAATTTCAGTTCCTTGTGCCCCGACTGTGATCGCTAAGGCTCTAGCTTGAAGCGACATATGCCCCTTTTGGATACCGTCTGTCACTAATGCCCGCAAAGCAGCTAAATTTTGTGCTAAACCGACGGCAGCAATGATTTGAGCTAATTCTTTTGCTGATTCAATCTTCAACATGTCTAGTGCAATCTTTGCTTTTGGAAGAATCCTAGAAGCCCCTCCAACTGTTGCCACTGCCAAAGGTACCGTTAATTGTCCAACTAACTTATCTCCAATCATTTGCCAGTCTGACAGGCCTTGGTAAGCACCATCTTTCGCAGCATACGCATGAACGGCAGCTGCACAAGCTCTCGTATCGTTTCCAGTAGCAAGAATGACAGCTTCGATGCCATTCATGATCCCTTTATTATGTGTTGCTGCCCGATAAACATCTAATTTAGCATACTCGGAAGCTTGTTGGATTTTTTCAGCAATTCTCTTTCCTGCTTCAATCGTTTTTCCCAATCGCTCGAAGGGAATCTCACACCTAGCTGTTACTAATGATTCTGTTGCGAAATTGCTTAAAATACTAAATAAAATCTCTTCTTTAGGAAACCAGGAACGTATTTTCTGGGCAACACCTTCTAAGATAGCGTTGATGATATTAGCTCCCATCGCATCTTTTACATCAACCAAGAAATCGATCGATAAGTAATCCAAATTATTGCCCTTAAAGTTTCTTGTTGCGATTTCCTGCACTCCACCACCACGTCTCACGATCGAGGGATAACTTGCATTCGCACATGCTAGTAGTTCATCTTGTCTGGCGATGACAGCATCAGTTATGCCTCGATTATCCAGTTCCCCTGATAGTACAATCTGACCACGCATCAGGCGTTGTGGTGTAATTGCTGTAATGTCTCCACATATTTTTGCACCGTTACTGGCTGCAGCAATTACAGACGGTTCTTCTGTCGCCATCGGTACTTGCCTTTTGATTCCATTGATTTGAAAATTAGGTGCAATCCCTAGAGGAATCTCAACTTGACTGATTTGATTTTCAATCAAATGATTGGCTACTTCTTCAGAGAGTGTTCCTACTTTTAATTCATCAGCTTGTGATTGACTGATGATTCCTTCACTAACCAACTGACTCCGACGTTGTTCAGGCGTCAGTTGATAAAACTTTTTTTTTTGGTCACTTGATTGTTCCGTTTCTAGATTTGCTTCAAGTAACATGGCTAGTCCTAAGCCTCCACCAATACATAAAGAAGCCACACCATATTGTTGGTTCATTCGTTTCAAGCCATAACTTAATGTTGTCAAAATACGAGCACCACTTGCACCAATCGGATGACCGAGTGCGATGGCACCACCATCTACATTGATTTTTTCTTCAGCTAGTTTTAAGTTGCGATTGACCACGATCGATGAAGCCGCAAATGCTTCGTTGATCTCAAAACGATCGATTTGATCAATAGAAATTTCTGCTTTTTTCAATAATGTTTGGATTGCTGAGATAGGTGCAATTCCCATGATGCTCGGATCAATCCCAATTTCAGAAACAGCCTTGATTGTTGCAAGATAAGGAAGCCCATGTTTGATCGCATATTCTTTTGAAGCTAAAATCAATACCGATGCCCCATCATTTAACGGAGAAGCATTCCCTGCTGTCACAGTCCCATTTTCGGAAAAAACAGTTTTCAAAGTCCCTAATTTTTCCAGTGTACTATTCCCTCGGATGGCTTCGTCTTTATCCATGATTCTTTGATCAGGTAAAGTAACGGGAATAATTTCTGCTTCAAATACCCCGTTTTCACTAGCTTGAGCTGCTTTTTTTTGTGAGTTGAGCGCATATTGATCTTGTTCTGTTCTCGTAACGGAAAATTCGTTCGCTACTTTTTCAGCAGTTAAGCCCATATGTGCATTTGAGAACGCATCTGTCAGCCCATCATTGACCATACTTGAGATCGGCTCTTCATAAGTTGCATTTTCTGCTTCATATTGCTGAAGCAGTGGCGCACGTGACATGCTTTCAGTGCCTCCTGCGACTACTAGATCAGCTTCACCTAACTGAATCAATTGGCGAGCCAAAATAACCGCCTTCATTCCTGAGCCACATACTTCGTTGACTGTCATGGCAGGAACCTGAACAGGGATCCCACTATTGACAGAAATTTGTCTGGCAACATTCTGACCATTCCCCGCTTGTAATACATTTCCAAATATTACTTGATCGATGTTTTCTTTATGGATACCTGTTTTTTCTAACAGTTCTTTTGTAATGATTGTTCCTAATTCTACAGCAGAAAAACTGCTTAAACTGCCACGATACTTTCCAATTGGCGTTCTCGCAGCATCTATAATAACGACTTCCTTCAAGTCAGTCACCTCCTAGAAAAATATACCATTGTTTATGCTAAAAACAAATACCTCACTACAGCTTCAAAAAAATCTAGGAATAAATTTTACAAATCCTTAAATATTCGCTTTTTTATATTTCTTTTAATCTTTTTATGATACTTTAGTAAAGTAAGTTTTTTTATCATGAGTAAAGAGGTGTTGAAATGAAAGTAGGGATTGATCGTCTTTCCTTTTTTATTCCAAATTTATATTTAGATATGACAGAGTTAGCTGAACGTCGGGGAGATGATCCTGCTAAATACCATATCGGTATTGGCCAAGATCAAATGGCCATCAACCGAGTGTCAGAAGATATCGTGACTTTAGGAGCAAATGCAGCTACTAGGATCGTTACAAATGAAGATCGCGAGCTGATTGATATGGTTATCGTAGGAACGGAATCTGGCATCGATCATTCAAAGGCGAGTGCTGTAATTATCCATCATTTATTGAAAGTCCAACCTTTTGCTCGTTCGTTTGAAGTAAAAGAAGCTTGTTATGGTGGAACTGCTGCTCTCCACATGGCAAAAGAATATGTAAAAAATCACCCAGATCGAAAAGTTTTAGTGATCGCTAGTGACATCGCCCGTTATGGTCTAGCTAGTGGTGGAGAAGTGACACAAGGTGTGGGTGCTGTCGCTATGATGGTTACCAAAGATCCACGAATCATCACTATCGAAGACGATAGTACTTTCTTAACCGAAGATATTTATGATTTTTGGCGTCCTGATTATGCGCAATACCCAGTGGTTGATGGTCCTTTATCCAACTCCACTTATATCGAATCTTTTCAAAAAGTTTGGAATCGACATAAAGAGGTAACAGGATTTACTTTAGAAGACTATGATGCGCTAAGTTTTCATATTCCTTACACAAAAATGGGGAAAAAAGCCTTACAAAGTGTCTTGGATCAGACAGATGAAGAAACACAAAATCGCTTATTGACTCGCTATGAAGAAAGTATTCGTTATAGTCGGCGAATTGGTAACCTTTATACTGGTTCTCTTTATCTAGGATTGATTTCTCTTTTAGAAAACTCACAAGTGTTAAAATCAGGTGATCGAATTGGCTTATTCAGCTATGGTTCGGGTGCTGTCAGTGAATTTTTCACAGGTTACTTACAAGACGGCTATCAAGATTTCCTATTGACTGAACTACATCAAGAAATGTTAGAAGGTAGAGAAGCTGTCACAGTCGATCAATATGAAACAATCTTCAAGGAAAAATTACCTGAACATGGGGAAACAGCCGAATATTCTTCCGATGTACCATTTTCAATCTATAAAGTTGAAAATGATATTCGTTACTACAAGTAACCATATAAGACAACTGCCTGATTGATTTAATAGGTAATCAAAAATGTTTGCAAAAAAGCAACTTTTGACATATAGCTACAAAAAGCAGTAAAACAAAAAATAGCGGCTTGCAATTACTTTTGTCAACATTGTTGTGACAATAAATAACTGTAAGTCGCTATTTGATTTTCTATCCTATTTCATAAACTATATGATGCTTCTTAATGTTTAGAACCATTTTTTGAATAGTATATAATATAAAGTTTGATATTCTGATTTTTCTTTTAATGTTGTTTGATCAATCATCACCCATAACAATTTTTTTTCAGGTGATCGGTCACTTGGAACCGGATTGACTAACTCTTTATCCCAAAGTTGAGTGGCTAATGACGTAATTCTTTTTTTGAGATCCTCTTTGGCATCATTTTTCAAAGCTAGGTTTTCTAATCCAAATTGGGTTACTACCCAACGATTGGTCGATTGCGTAGTATCAACGATCCCTTCAGAAGAAATGAAGCGGTTTTTAGGTTCTGCATGATAAATTTCAACGATATCACCTATTTTCAATGACACATTTTCTTCACCAGTAACAGACTCTATGCCTTCGATCGTTTTTTCGTATTTCAGTTCTCCTGTACTACTTTTGACCATTACTTTTACATAAGTTTCATTCTCATAACGATAATGAGGTCTCGAATGCGTAACTGAAACAATTGCTTCTTGAGTATCACTGTTCTTGTTTGTTCTAAATGTAAATGAGCCAAACTTCCTGTCATTCACTCCATGAAAATCAATGACTTGGCTATCTTTTACTTCGTCCAACGTAATAACCGCATGATTTGTTGCTTCTTTCACGTAAACATAACTATTCTGTGGGATGAAATACATCATTTGATTTCCAGAGAATTCTGCACAATAGATGCCATTAGGAATGTTTTTAAAAGTGACTACTCCTCCAGTGATTTCTTGAGTAGCTATTTCTTTCGCTCCATCTTTTAAAGTTATTTTGGTACCTTTTAATAGGTTTAAATCTTTCAAACTTAATTCAATCGTAAGATCACCTTTTAGATTTAGCGCAGCAATCTCCTTGTTTTGTACCATCTCGAAATTAGAATTGATCAAATAAGATGGGTCGACTAATTCACGCGCACGTGCCAACTCACTTTCTGGTACGACATCAGCTAAAGAAGCGACTGCCGGATAACCATGCTCACGATTTTTTTGAACTTGTACTTGATCAAGCGTCAATCCCCATTTCTCTAAAACACCTGAAAAATCTAGTTGACTATTTTCACTATAGATACGATTCATTAAATCAGGTAATGGGTAATCGTTGCGATTAAAATCTGGTTGATTAGCTATTTTACGATATTCCTGATACATCTTTGTAAACGAATCATCATTTGCTTTTTGTTTTAACATTGTTAATAAAATTAATTTTTCGCGCAGATCAGCATCAGCATAAGTTCCATTCTGATTGATTAGCTTTTCGTATAGTGCGTTTTCTACCTCTTCTTTTTTACCATAATTAAATAGCCAACCTTTTTCATCTGCTTCTTTTCCATAGATAAGATATTGATACTGCACACCAAATAAGTTATTCGAGACTTCTCCTGTATACATCCCTATGTTATCGAAGCCAGCTTGATAGCCATGTGCAATTTCATGCAACACTTTCCAACTGTCTTCAGTTAACCAGCACTCGACTGTGCTATAGCTATTTGCTGCCCATTCTGAAGAATAATAAGCACCGACACCTCCATTTTTATCTGCTTTCAAGAAAAAGCGATTCACTCCATTTTGATTTTCTTTAGATGAGTTATCAAAACCAGCGATTTGATTATAATAACCAAACAATTCGATGTAGTGTTCGATCAATTCATCTAAGGAACGGTAATCTTTCAAGTTTCTTACTTTTTCTTTATCATTTTTAGGAACAAGTAATTGAAAATCTGGTCCTTTAATCAAAGCATATTCAGCATCGAACTTGTCCCACATTGAAAGAAACATAGTATCATCTCCATGATAACTATAAACTGGTAATGGTTTAATACGTTCAGAAGTGACGATTTCATATTCAATCTGAGCAGCTTCTTCTCCATATGGCGTATCAATAAACGGAACTAAAGGATTATCTGCACTTATACTTACCCATTCTGAATCAACTAAGATACTTTTTTCGATACTTGAGGCATTACCTAACAATCTCAATCTTAATTTATTTTTGAATTGTTTATTTGTTTGTCTAATCCTCAATTCAACATTTTCTGGCAAGATAAATCCTAAATCCTGGCGATCATGATTTTTTCCTTTATTCATCCCTGCATTGAAGATCCAAGTTGGTTCAGGAATACTAAAAATCTCTTTTTTAATTACCTCTTGCGCCTGAACATTCGTAGAAAACAAACAACCAAAAAATAACACTGATAACCCTATCAAAAAAATCTTTTTCAAACAAAAAACCTCCTGTTATGTAATTTTATACAAATTGCCATTTAATCAAACAAAGCAATCGTATACATTTAAGTATAAATAAAATAGTCAACAACCACAATAAAAATTATACTTTCACTTCAATTAAACTATTTTTTTAAAGAAATAATTAAGATGCAAGCTATAATTTTCCAAAACAAGCATTTCAATGATTTGTTATTTTATAAAATAATAAAAATGATTTAAAACAGTTAAGAAAACATAAGACCAATATATCTGACAACTCATTTTTCTCCGTTTATTATTTTAGAAAGATAACCAACAGTCAAAAAATAGTTTTAGGCCGATTTCTTAGAGTGAATTGTTAAGACACAAGCAAATATAAGTGTTTTTTCTTTTACGTTAATTTTCGATTACTCCATTAGCCACAACAAAAAAAGACTGAGCCAATCAATCAAAACATGCCTCAGTCTCTTCTCATCATATCTCTAAAGACGGATAAACGGTGTTCAAAAAGTCATTCCTCGTCAATCCGTCCTAAGAGATAAATCGTTTTTCTCTATATTCTTAGAGTAAACAAAACTAGTCATGCCCATTTTGGGTCACTCCTTCTTGATTAGTAGTAGCCGATAGGTCAACATCGTTGTACTAACAATTTTTTCTTTTGGGTCAAAATATTTTTGAATATACTCTTTAAAAATTGTTTCTTCTAGATATTCTTGATAATAAGCTCTCATAAAATCTTCCGTAATTTCTTCTTTAAACGTATACGTAAATTCTTTTCTTTTATAGGACCATTCTTCATCTTTTAAATAAGTTTCCAATTGATCCATTATTACTGGTGAAGTCACAGCATCTTCTTCGAAAATTCCTAATTTTTTTTCCAACGATGTAAACAGATCTTCTTTAGAAGAGACAACTCTTAGGATGACACAATATTTTTTCATCTTTGTTAACATTCTACTTAACTTTACGGAATCGTCTAAAGCCGGATTAGAAGCAGAGAAAATAAAATCATACGTTTTTCCATTTTCCAGAAATTCAGAAAAAGTCTGTTTCGTCAGATGAATGTTTTCCCTCCCCAATCTAGCTGCTTCTTTAGTAGCAAACTTCAACATTTCATCCGAAAAATCTATCAATTCATATGTAGTTGCTTCTTTTGACATCGCTAGATAGCGTCCAGCGCCACCTGCTACATCCACTATTTTCTCAGTTGGTAATGCAGCTTCTTTTTTTAGATACTCAATGACATCTCGGACAATTGTTTTGTCTGATTCTTTTTGATTCATGTAGTAATCGCTTGCAAAGGCGTCCCATTCTTCTTCGTTCATTTTCATTCCTCTATTTCTCTATTTTTATATCGCTTTTTCACTTTTCGGAATAAATAATATACTGACTAATTCATAACCAAAACCAGCCTGCTCTTAGGATTATCGAAATAATTATTTTTAAAATTTCTATCCTTTCATTATACATGATTCACATGTGTTTTCCTTTCTTTCTATCTCATCAGAGCCAAATTTTTAAATTGCCGATATAGTTCTTCACTATGTATATTAGACAGCTATCATCAAGTAAAGAATAAAGATGTCATTGAACAAAAAACTGGCTGGTATACATTCGGTTGAATCCCGAAGCCATACCAGCCAGTTGGTGAAATACTCTGCTATTAACTTTTGAATAGCACATCAAAAAATTATCCCAGGTATTCCTTTTTATTTCTCTTTTTGTACGTGTACAAGGATCAGTTTTGTGATTTCCATTAAAATGATCGTTACTAAGGCAATCCCGATTGACGTAAAGACTTCTGTCAAACCAAATGCTGCTGGAATTGAAAAGACTTCTTTCAAGCCTGGGATCATCGTCAAGCAATACAATGCACTACATACTACAACAGCTAACAATAC
Organism: Enterococcus sp. C57; assembly: GCF_040887305.1. NCBI lineage: Bacteria > Bacillati > Bacillota > Bacilli > Lactobacillales > Enterococcaceae > Enterococcus > Enterococcus sp. C57. The sequence continues at coordinate 192,342 of NZ_JBFOFP010000005.1, forward strand.
GCTTCGATTTGCGAAGAAACCTGCTTGGATCGCTGTTTGTGTGTTAGAACGCGCAGGGAATGTTTGTAATGTTCGACACCAGATCAATGTAGAAAACGACATTGCTACGCCAAATTCTGGTGAATGTTGCATTCCTAACCATTGCGCAAAAATGACTGCGATACCGATTAATACGCCTCGATAAGTAACCGAGATCAATGTTTTATCGGTAAAGATTCCTGAATTTGGATCTCTTGGTGGACGTTTCATTGTAGCTGGTTCGGCTTTTTCTGTTCCTAAAGCAATCGCTGGTAATGAGTCGTTGACTAAGTTGATAAACAATAATTGTAATGCTGTAAATGGATTGGACCAATCAGCAACTAAAGCGAAGACAATCGCAATGATCGCACCTAAGTTTCCAGAGAATAAATAGGCAATCGCCTTTTTGATATTATCAAAAACATTACGTCCTACTTCTACGGCACTAACGATTGAAGCAAAGTTATCATCGGTCAAGACCATCGCTGCCGCATCTTTCGATACATCCGTCCCCGTACCCATGGCAATACCGATATCCGCTTGTTTCAGGGCCGGAGCATCATTAACACCATCGCCTGTCATCGCAGAAATGTGTCCTTTTGTTTGCCATGCACGTACGATTCGGATCTTGTTTTCAGGAGATACACGTGCGTATACAGTCACTTTTTCCAAGACTTCGTTTAATTGATCTTCGGTCAATTCATCTAACTCTGTCCCTGTAAGTGCTTGATCTCCTTCTGCAAAGATCCCAATTTCTTTCGCGATCGCAACAGCAGTCGTTTTATGGTCTCCAGTGATCATAATCGTTTTAATTCCAGCGCTTCGAGCTTCTTTAACTGCTTGTGTGACTTCTGCTCTTGGAGGATCGATCATGGCAAGTAATCCAACTAGAATCAAGTCATTTTCATCTTCAAATGACAACTCTGGACTTTCAATTGGGCGATAAGCAAAGGCTAAAACACGCAATGCCTTGTTTGAGAAAGCTTCATTTTGTTCTTTGAATTGTTTCATCAATTCCTCTGTCATTGGTACAACTTCACCATTTAGCAAGACCTTTTTACTGCGAGCAAACACGATATCTGGTCCACCTTTAACAAAAAGATAGTGTCCCTGATCAATGTTATGAGCAGTCGACATTAATTTTCGATCAGAATCAAATGGTAATTCAGCTTTTCTTGGATAATTGTTACGGATTTCTTGATACGGTTGATTCAATTTTTCACTAAAATCAATAAACGCTACCTCTGTCGGATCTCCAAGTTTCGTACCATCTTCACTGATGGAAGCATCATTGGCTAATACACTGATTTCAATCAACCGTCTTTCATCGTCTGTCCATTTTTTTGGATCATCGGTAAAATCTCCAGTCGAACCATTCGCTAGATAATAATCAACTACCGTCATCTTATTTTGGGTCAATGTCCCAGTTTTATCTGTACAAATAATACTAGTCGAACCCAGTGTTTCCACTGCTGGTAATTTTCGGATAATAGCATGTCGTTTCGCCATTTTATTGGTTCCCAAGGATAAAACGATCGTTACGATTGATTGTAATGCTTCTGGGATGGCAGCAACCGCAACAGCGACTGCAAACATTACTGCACTAACGATATCAGCAGTTAAATCACCTGTGCCGCCGCCAAGATAGATTCGGAACAATTGGATACCTAAAATAACTAACGATAAAGCTAAAATCGCTAAACTTAACTTCTTACTAAATTTATCTAATCCACGCTGTAGTGGTGTTACTTGTTCAGTTGTTGATTCAAGTAACCCTGCCACCTCACCGATTTCTGTGTTATTTCCAGTAGCGGTAACTAAGAATTTCCCACGACCATAAGTAATGATTGTTCCACTAAATACCATGTTGATACGATCACCAATCGGCACTGTCTGACTAATATCAGTTACTTCTTTTTCCGATGCTGTCGATTCACCAGTTAGCATCCCTTCATCCACTTTCAATGATCCAGCTTCTAACAACCGACCATCGGCAGGGACATAATCTCCCGCTTCCAATAAAACGATATCTCCTACAACCAGTTCATTCGCAGGGATCGTTTTTTCTTTTCCATCACGAATCACACGTGCATCAGGTGCAGAAAGATTTTTCAATGCCTCTAAAGAACCTTCTGCTTTCTTCGTTTGGATCACACTAATCACGGAGTTCAACATCAATACGGCAAAAATAACGAAAAATTCGATATAATCTCCCATGACCATTTGAATCAAAGCGACAATCAATAAGACAATAACCATTGCATCTTTAAATGTTTCTAAAAACAATTTCCACGTTGGCTTCTTAGGTGCTTCTTTTAACTGATTCAATCCGTCTCTTTCTAACTTTTCTTTTGCTTGTGATGTACTCAAACCATCGATTGAGCTCTGTGTTTTTTGCATCAGCGAGTCAATTGGTTCTTTATAGACAACTTGCTGAGCCTGTTCTTTGTTTTCCAAATTCCATCCCCCATTTTGTTTTTCGTTACCAAAAAGTTTTCTGACTGAAAAAAAAGAGACCTAAGACAAATGCGGATTTGTCTTAGGTCTCACCATTTCATACAATACCAGAAAACCAAATGGTTAACTTACTGTTGATATTATCACAACAAACGTTGTCGGTTACTCCCCTAAGGAGATATTCAACTATATTCTTATCCTACATGAATGAATAGAAAATTGCAACCACTTTGCCTTGTGGTTCTTTATTTTTTCAAACCACTTTATAATCTCTGCAACTTCAAATTTAGGATTCTAAGGATTCTCATGATATAATACTGTTTGTTATTCTAAATAAGGAGGAAGCTATTTTGGTTATCACTATTCTCACGATCCTTTATTTCATCAATGCACTAATTGCTTTAGTAACTATTTTAATCAAACCTCGTGACGTAGCTGCAATCTGGGCGTGGTTGCTCGTACTATTTGCTCTTCCAGGTCTTGGATTTATCCTATATCTCTTCTTCGGTCGCGGATTGACTGATAAGAAAAAATTTTATTTGAGACAAAGCGACTTGAAAGAACTAGAAAATTTTCAAGATTTCAAAGGAGATACGATCGATCACTATGATCCCGTCATGGATAATGAAGAGCATCAACAATTCGTTGACTTCTTCTCTTCTTTAAATCGTATGCCATTAACCCGACGTAATTCCGTCACTTTATTAACAGATGGTCAACAAAAATTAACTTCTCTATTAAGTGATATTCGGCAGGCAAAGCATTCAATTCATATCGAATATTATGCATTCGTCACGGACAACATCGGACAACAAATCTTGACATTACTTGAAGAAAAAGCTGCTGAAGGGGTTGAAGTCCGCTTATTATATGATGCGTTTGGCTCACACGGCACTAAACCGAAAGACTTTAACCGTTTGATCCAAAATGGTGGTCACGTCCATACATTCGTCACGTCACAAAGAGCATTACTTCGATTCCGCTTAAATTATCACGACCATCGTAAAATCGTCGTGATCGATGGTAAAATCGGCTATACCGGTGGCTTTAACATCGCCAATCAATATGTCAATCCAACCAAAAAGTTTGGTTATTGGCGTGATACTCATATTCGAATCTATGGCGCTGCTGCTTCATTATTACAGCTACGTTTTCTAACGGATTGGAATGTTTCAGTACCCGAACAAAAGAAGGTTGCCTATCATCTTGATTACTTTTTTCAAAAAGAACTTGGGAAAGACGACAAGCATGAAAATACTTCGATTCAACTAGTATCAAGCGGTCCTAACAACGAACGTGAACAAATTAAATTATCCTTTATTAAATTGATCACAGCTGCTAAAAAACGGGTATGGATTCAAACACCTTACCTGGTTCCAGATGAAAGTGTGATCGCTGCCTTAAAAATTGCCGCTTCTTCTGGCGTAGAAGTCAAGATCATGATTCCTAATAAACCTGATCATCCGTTTATTTACCGAGCAACCCAATATTATGCACGTCAATTGATCAAAGAAAACGTTCAAATCTTGGTTTATGAGAATGGTTTTTTACATGCGAAAACATTGATCATGGATGATGAAATTTGTATGGTCGGCTCTGCCAATCAAGATGTTCGAAGTTATCGGTTGAACTTCGAAACCAGTGCTGTCATTTATGATCCAGCCTTTTTAACCCAGTTAGCAGATCAATTTTTACAAGATGAAAAACAATGTACACCGATGACCACGGAAACAGTCAAAGAAATGTCTGGCTGGTTGTTATTCAAACAACAAATTTCTCGTTTGTTTTCACCTATCTTATAAATCATAAACATTCAAATTTAAAATGAGTTTTTTGCTTGATCCACAAAAAAGGCTCTATAATTTATGGGACTGAAGAATCAGAATTGATTTTTTCAGTCCCATTTTCATTTTTACTATTAAAAACATTATGATTCACTTATACTTTTTTGAAAAATTATAAAAGCAAAAAAAAACGATTCTTTTAGATAGCTATTGATTCTTTTTTGAAGAACAGTTTTTTGCTGAGAGTTGCTTTTCTGCTGCCCAGTGATTGATGGGACCATACTTGTGACCGACAATGATTTCTTCACCAATTGCAATATTGACATAGTCTTTTGCCGTTCGGATTGCTTCTTCTACAGTTTTTCCCTTCGCTAATTCTGCAGCGATGCAAGCCGACAATGTGTCTCCTGTACCGTTGATTCGATCTGTCGGATAAAAGACTGCACTTAACCAAAATGATCGTCCAGATTCCAGCAACACATAATCTCTTACTTCTTCTTGATTACTTTCTTTCGTATGAAATCCTTTGATCATCACATTTTTGGCACCCATTGCTTGTAAGTCAACAGCGGCCTGAACATAATCTTCATCTGTCGTTAAGGTTCGTCCAGTTAATTTCTCTGCTTCATAGAAATTCGGCGTCAAGACAGTCGCTAACGGTACTAGTTTTTCTTTCAGACTACTTAAAGCAGCCTCTTCTAATAATAGATTTCCATGCTTCGTCACGATTACCGGGTCGACCACTAATGGACCAAAGTTATACTGTTGATAATTTTTAACTACTGTTTCAATCAATTCTGCATCAGCTAGCATACCTGTTTTAGCCGCTCTTATTTGATAGTCTTCAGCGATCAAAGAAAATTCTTTATCAATGAACGCACTTGGTAAGGTCACACTTGCTCCGATCCCATAAGAATTTCCTGCCACACAAGCCGTCATAACTGATACACCATAGACGCCACGGGTAAAGAAAGTATGCATATCTGCTTGCATTCCTGCACTTCCATCACTGTCTGATCCCGCGATCGTCATGACTTGTACATATTGGTCGTTCATACACTTCATTCCCTTTTTTATTTTTCCAACTCATGCCCTATTCTACACAACTATACCACTTCTTACTTTAAGGAATCAAATCGTAGTGGATGGACAATTGTTGATTGCAGCTTTTGTCAAATTAGTAATATTCAAGATATCTCCTTAAGAATAGGGATCTTTTTAACTAATCACTTACTAATTAGTTAAAAAGATGAAATAAGCAAAATACAGCATAAAAAAAACCGAAGAATACTGACATAAAAGAGATGATGCTCAGCTTCTTCGGCTTACTTTTTTATTTGCTTCTTCAGTGTACTGCTCAGTTCTAGCATCCTCTCACTAACTAGCGAGTGACGTTATTTTACTACCAACACATTGCACGGTGCATGTGTGACTACATAAGAAGTAGTTGACCCAACTAAGACACGTTCCACGGCATTCAATCCTGTAGCCCCCATAACAATCAAATCAATTTTTTCCTTTGATTCATTGAAATTTGCAATCAATGTTTTCGGATATCCATACAAAATATACGTCTCGATATCTGTTAGTCCCTTTTCAATTGCTAAGTTGCGATGCTCTTTCATTTGGTTTTCTGCAACTTCATCTAATTCCTCTTGTAAGTTCGTTGTAACAAATGCAAAATCACCGAAATAGTTACCCGTTACTTCGTTTACGTACAAAATGTGTAGCTTTGCCTGATTTCTTTTTGCAATTGTAACTGCTTCAGAAAAGGCTTTTTCTGCTTTTTCTGATCCATCAATTGCTACTAATATATTTTTATAGGTGTCTGCCATTGAAACCGCCTCCTTTACAATCAGTGTAGCACGATTATTTTAAGGGAACAACTAATTTACTAGCAATGACAAAACTCAGCGATTCGCTTGTCTTTGAACTTGTTCATGCGTTTTTCTCTCATTAGAGCTGTAACCTTCTTGGCTTGCTTTTTCTTTTATCTGAGTCATATGCAATTTTTTTATTAGTGGCTCCCTTTGCCTTAAATTACTTTTCGATTCAAAATAATCCGTGGCAGGAAATAACTTCTTCTTTTCGTTCGTCTCTGTTAAAACCATATCATTATTTAACTTCTCATGCTTGGTCACTATTGACTCTAATGATATTTCAGTCTGTCTTTCCTTATTCACTGGTTCTTTTTCTTGAAGTTCTTTAGGTAATACTCTTTCTAAATTTGAAGCGATACCTGTATAAAAATTGATTATTTTTTGTGCTTTACCCCGTAATCTCCATTGATCAAAATTACCACACGCTTGAAAAGAGTATAATTTAGGTCTATAAATTGGGTTTAAATTTATATTCTTGAACCCAACATAATCGACGAGGATCGCTCGTAAATTTTCACAGCACCAAGCTGGATTTTCTTGATACAAATCATAGATTTGTTTTTCTACTGTCATTTGGCTTCTTACTTGCGGGGCATGTTTTCGTGCAAACTTCCTAATGTTAGTATTTCTTATAGCGAACTCATTATCGACAATTTCACGAAATTCTTTTGAAGAAGTTAGCGAAACAAAAGGAAGTCTGTCCTGACATTTTTTCAGTAATTTTTTCCCTATTTCAGGTTGTTCCTTTATTAAATTTAGAATAATTGGATAATTCGAAAGATGATCCCTAAACTTTTCTTCTACACTTTTATCGGAGTCATCCTTGTTAATCTTGACTACTGATTGTTCGATTGCTGCTATTAATTCTTCTTTTACTATATTATTTTCCGCTTTGTCGGTTGGAATATTCTCTATTAGAATTCCTTTTCGTTCCATATGTTTTTCAATTACTTTTGCAATTGTTTTAAGTATTGATATATGATTATTATCGTTTACTATAGGACCTTCATCAAAAGTGTCTATCCACTTTTGCATTTGCCCGTATGTAAAATGGATACCCGCTTCCTCTAATCTTTCTCTTGTTATTTGATATTCTTTATCTATTTCCTCCAAATTCCTAATTTTAGGAGGCAAAATTTGTTTAACTATTTCTGGAAAGTAATAAACAAGTTTTTGCTGCTCTAATGTTTCTTTCATTTCATCCATCAATGAAAATAAGAATCTATCATTTTCTTGTTTTACATTTTTATTTGTTGAGGGGGCCTTCCATTTAGTCTGATCTAGTTGATTTATAGGAGCTACAGAATCAATTTTCTGATAAAATTCAGAGCGATTTTCATCAGTCAATGATGAATCAACATGTTGTAGGACAAACTCTTTAATTGGTGTAAAGGACGTTTGACGATAAACTGCTACGAGTGGATCAATCTCTTGTTTGTTTTGGTTTACTACTCGCTCCAATTCTAAAGCTATTTGAAGATTGATTTCTTCTGCGACTGCACGGATAACTTCTTTTTCAGCGATCAATTTATTTAGCTTTTCTTTTTCAGCTATCGTTAAAAAAGCCCTCAAACTGCCAGAGATTTTCCCTTTAAAAGATAAGTCTGTTTTTTTAAGACAAACATCTACATAAGCTTTTAATTCAAGTTTTGATAAATTCTCCTTCTTTAAGAATAGTGGAAGATATAGGTCTTTTTTTAGGTAAGCATAAAACTCTTCCCTTTCCTCCAAACTTAAATTTGGTTTCATTACTGTTTGAATCGCTGCTTCTCTTTGCATATTGGTGTCTAATTTTTCAGCTAGTTCTTTGATAAATTGCTGTAATTGATTTTTGCTCGGAAAAGAATCAGCATTAGCCTGACCTATCTGTATTCCTTTACTCCCATCCTTTTGATAGTTATAAACGCCATTCCTTACTAATTCTTTCAGTTGGTTATCATTCTCAATCTGCTGCTGCTTCTTTTCAGTTTCCAAAATATTTTTTTGCTGCGCCATGTCGAGCTTTTGATTATAAATTTCTATTATTTGTTTGGCTCTTCTTTGACTTTCCTCATTAGGAGATATTAGAATATCTTTCGCTTTTTCATTGATACCAGTTGATGCCAAATATTGGATTAAATCTGCACAAAACGGGAGGTCTTGCTTACCTAGCTCATAAATTTGTTCAGATAACTCTGTATCTTCCCCTAAATCTTCTCTTGCAAGTTGATGTGCTGAATTTTCAAAATGAGCAACGACGGTTGGCGTTGTCTTTGCAAAATCTTTCAACGGAACTGCCGGAGCAATTTTTTGATAGTATGTAAATAGTTTTTTGACTCTATAGTCTTTTTCTGCGAGCGCTAAAATTTCTTCATCCGTTTTCGATTGACTTGCTTCCACCTCTTGGCTAAAACGTTTTAATCTTTTCTCTATTCTCTTCTTTACAGCGATAAATAAAGGCTCAATTTCGGCTACAGATTGCCATGTAGGTAATAAAATGATTCGGCTAATAAAACCGGTAATATTCGATTGTTTCTGTTTATTAAGTTCTAATACTGACTGCCAGTTTCTTCCCTTTTCTTCATCATACAGTACCCACTTATCCTTTAATTTATTTAAAGCCTTATTTTTTTTTGGTAGAGATAAAATGTGTTTCCCATTATGAGATTTTTTTTTGACTGAACTATATATATTTTCAAAATGACTGTCCATATATCTATATTTATCGTCATCATCAAAATGAGAAATTAGAGCAAGAAAAACTTGTAATTCTTCCTTGACACTTTTTGGTTCATCGTTTTTTTTGCTTTCTATTTCTTCGGTAGACTTCTGGACATAAACCACCCTCTCAGCTAGAGAAGACAGATTATGCTCTCTCAATCTTCCTATGTCTTCAAGGCTGATTTTTGTTCGATAGTTCTCCCCATTTTTTTGTTGAGAATGACGTTGTCTTTGAATAAAAGAGTCAACTTCAAAGGTTAATTTACTAGATTTGCTTAGTTCATAAAGTGCAATACGTTTTTTAAATTCTAAATTTTTTTCAGCATCTAAAGACAATTGTGCTTGATTTTTGATGAACTGCTGAGTATCAACTGAATTCACTTTTTCATACATCTCCGTAAAGAAGCCGATTGATACTCCTATGTCATATCTTAATCTTTCATATGCGCTTGGGCCTATTTCGTTAACTATTGTTAGAAGTTGTTTTTTTTCTAAAATCAATTCATCAATATCGATTTGGTTTGGGGTTGCGACATTTTTTTTCAAGTTTTTTATTGTTTCTAAATCACTTGGTATTTCTTTAGCTTCAAGGTAGGCTAGATAATAAATGATCATTTCACTTTTTGATGATACTTCATGGTCAATAAAATACCGTAGTACTTCATCTTTAAAGTCAACAGTCGGTAAAGTAAAGTCCGTTTTTCTACTTTCCTCTTGGAGTTGGTTGTTTATATCAAATGCTAGGTAATTACTTTCAGTCAAATATTTTTGAGCTTGTTCTTTAATCATTTCTCGAGCTAGTATCGAATCACTGTTATTATATATCGCTCTGAAATAATCATCTGTTCCCCTTTTTTTCCCTTGTTGGATTTTTTCAAGTTCGAACACAATATCGCTTTCTAAGTATTTTGCCAGCAATAATAATTGTCTTTTCTCTGAGTATAGCGTTATCACTTCTTTTTTTTCTTTATCCGTTAAATCTTTAATCAAAACTTTTTCAAAAATTATTTGGATATTATTCGGTAATTTTTGTGCATCAAGATACGCCAAGTAAAAAGCCCGAACTTCATTAGCAGATAAGTATTCCCTCTTAAGAAAACGACTTAGTCCATTTTCTTGAAAATCTACATTTGGTTGTGTGACTGATTTTTTTCTAAATTCATCTTGAAATTGTGTATGAATTTCAAATTCAACATACTTACTTTCCGTTAGGTATTTTTTGGCTTGTTCTTTGATTCTTTCTTGATGCTTTTTCGAATTGGTCTTTTTATACGCCGCTAAGGCCACTAAAAAATAATCATCTGTTACCTGTTTTTTGCCTTGTTGGATTGCTTCAAGTTCATATACAGTCTTTCTATCTAATTCTTTTGTCAGTAGTAACAATTGTCTTTTCTCAGGAACAAGCTCTAACGCTTGTGCTTTTTCAGCAGAAGTTAGCTCGTTCAATAAGAGGTATTTCAAAGTATCTTTTAGAGAATTTGGTAATGTCGTCTCTTCAAGATAAGCCAAATAATACGCTCGTTCCTCGTAAGCCCTTCTGCTTTTTCCATCCACGAGTAGATGGAGACTTTCTTGTAAACGATCATTTTCATTCCATTTTTCCTGAGATCGTTGTTGTCTTGTCCTGAGCATAAAATCCAAATAATCAAATGTAGTTAAATACTGTTTTGCATAGCCATCAATGATATATCGTTTTTCTTCAATCGTTGTATGTAAGTAGATATGTGTGAATAGATCTGTTGATGCTTTTCTAAATCCTTTTCGGATTTCTTTCAATGCAAATAAGTAGTATGGTTCTACCTCGTTTGTCAGAGATAATTCAACTTGTTCCTGTTCTTTTTTAATTGGCAAATAACTATAGTCAGGATCTGTGGTGGGATGTTCCTTAAGATAGGAGTTAACGGTTGTCTCCATAAACGTATTAAAGTTGGGGTGGTTATCAGAAAAAACATAGGGCTCCACCATTCTTTTAAATAAATCATTTTTCAATTGTGTCGAGGATAATTTCCGTTTTAAAATCAAACTGGCTCGGACTACATCATCCATTTGATTCCCCCATTTTCTTTTTGTACTACTAGAAGGAGACACCAAATCAATAAATATTTGTTCGATATTATTCATTGATTTAACTATTTTTTCATTCTCGAATGGATGTAAATAATGATAAATTTCCATGGATTCACTTAGTTCGCTATCATCTAATGAATAACTAGCATAAAATTGCTCTTTAAACTTTTTTTCCTTTTTATCTTTGATATCGTTTATCAACTCTTGAAAAGCCACACAAAAATTTGCCTTTTCTTCTAAAGAAAATAATTTTTTTTTAAGGAACAACTCCCTAAAATTTTGTCTTGTTCCATAGTCAGCCTTAGCGATTAACTGTGTAACCTCTTGCCAGTCTAAAAATATTTTTTTTTGATTTTCTGGCAATCGTTTCAATATACTTTTTTCTAAAATTTCCTTTTTATTCTGAAAAACATGTCCATATAGTACATCTTGTTCATCTAATAATTTATTCAATAAATAAATACTATCCGCCAATAAGTTGGGATTGTTGTATAGGTTAATTGTGATCCACTCTTCATTTTCTTTACAAGATACTTCATTTCCTCTAATCTCCATATATTCTTTCTCATAAAAGTCTCTTTCCATTTGCATTTCTCCGTTCTTCATTAATATACTTAGTTTTTTAGGGAACAACTAATTTACTAGCACTGACCAAACTTAGCGATTCGCTTGTCTTTGAACTTGTTCATGCGTTTTTCTCTCATTAGAGCTGTAACCTTCTTGGCTTGCTTTTTCTATCTGAGTCATACGCAGCTTTTTTTCTAGCGACTTCATTTGTCCTACATTACTTTCTGATTCGGATTGACCAAGAAAAGGATATAGTCTCTTCTTTTCGTTCGTCTCTGTTACATCCATATCATTATTTAACTTCTCATGCTTGCTCACTATTGATTCTAATGATATTTCAGTTTGACTTTCCTTATTCGCTGATTCTTTTATCTGAGTCAAACGCAGTTTTTTGTCTAACGGCTCCATTTGTCCTAAATTACTTTTCGGTTCAAAATGATTTGTGGCAGGAAATAACCTCTTCTTTTCTCTCGCCTCTGTTAAAGCCATATCATTATTTAACTTCTCTTGGTCGCTTACTATTGACTCAAATGATACTTCAGTTTGGCTTTCCTTATTCGTTGATTCTTTTTTTTGAAGTTCCTTAGGTAATACTTTTTTTAAATCTAAAGAGATATCTATATAAAAATCGGTTATTTTTTTGGCTTTATTTAGTAATCTCTGCTGACTAAAACTCCTATCCACTTGAAAAGAGTATAATTCAGGTCTATATATTGGGTTTAACTTTATCTTCTTGAACCCAGCATAATTGACGAGGATCACTCGTAAATTTTCACAACACCAGAATGGATTTTCTTGATACAACTTATAAATTCTTCTTTCTTCAAACAATCGTGCTCTTTTTTCTCTCGCATATTCTAATGCAAAACGTCTAATCCCGGTATGTTTTTTGAGGAACTCTCTATTCATCATCTGAAGAAATTCTTTTGAAGAAGGTAGCGAAATAAAAGGAAGTCTGTTCTGACATTTTTTCAATAATTTTTCCCCTATTTCGGGTTCTTTCCTTACTAAATGGTTGAAGATTGGCTGAGTCGAAAGATGATTTATAAACTGCTCTTCTATACTGATCCTAGGGTCATTCTTATTAATCTTAGCTACTGATTGTTCGATTTCTTTTTTCAGTCTTTCTTTTATGCTATTTTTTTCTTCTTTTTCGGTGGGGATATTTTCTATTAGAGTTCCTTTTCGTTCCATATGTTTTTCAATTACTTTTGCGATTGTTTGAAGTATGGATATTTGAATATTATCGGTTACTATCGGGCCTTTTTTATATGTAGCTTCCCAATTTTTCATTTGATCGTCTGTAAAATGGATACCTAATTTTTCCAAACTTTCTCTCGTTACTTGATGAGAATTAAATTCTCCGACTATTTCAGGAAAGTAATAGGCGATTTTTTGTTGTTCTAATGTTTCTTTCATTTCATTAATTAGTGAAAGAAAGCCTATTTTAGTTTCTTGTCCTAATTCCTCTTTGTTTGTTAAGTGTGCCCCAAAATTAGTCTGATCTAGATGCTTTATAGAAGCTGCAGAACCAATTTTCTGATAAAATTCAGAGCGATTTTTTTCAGTTAGTGATGAATCAACTTGTTGTAGGACAAACTCTTTAATTGCTGTAAAGGTTGTTTGACGATAAACAGTTACGAGTGGATCAATCTCTTGTTTGTTTTGGTTTACTACTCGCTCCAATTCTAAAGCTGTTTGATGACTGATTTCTTCTGCAACTGCACGGATAACTTCTTTTTCAGTAATCAATTTATTTAATTCTTTTTTTTCAGTTATCGTTAAAAAAGCCCTCAAATTGCCAGAGATTTTCCCTTTAAAAGATAAGTCTGTTTTTTTAAGACAAACATCTACATAAGCTTTTAATTCAAGTTTTGATAAGTTATCCTTCTGTAAAAATAATGGAAGAAACGGGTCGTTTTTTAGGTAAGCATAAAACTCTTTCCTTTCTTCCAAGCTTAAATATGGTTTCATTACTGTTTGAATCGCTGCTTCTCTTTGCATATTTGTATCTAACTTTTCAGCTAGTTCTTTTATAAATTGCTGTAATCGAGTGTTGCCCGAAACAGAATCAACATTAGCCTGTCCTATATGTATTTCTTTCCCATCACCCATTTGATAATTATAAACGCCATGTCTTACTAATTCTTTCAGTTGGGTGTCATTTGCAATCTGCTTTTCTTTCCTTTCCTTTTGTAGAACTTTTTTCGATTGCTTAGTTTGCCGTGGCTTTATGAACTTTTGATGATAATTTTCTATTATATACTCGGCTCTTTCTTGACTTTCCTTATCAAAAGATTTCGGAATACCTTTCGCTTTCTCATTTTTGTCAGTTAATAGCAGATACCTAATTACATCTACACAAAACGGTAGGTCTCGCTTTCCCAATTCATAAATTTGTTGAGATAATTCCGCATCTTTTCCAAAGTATTCTCTTGCAAGTTGATGTGCTGAATTGTTAAAATGATCAACGACGGTTGGCGTCGCCTTTGCAAAATCTTTCAACGGAACTGCCGGAGCAATTTTTTGATAGTATGTAAGTAGTTCTTTGACTTTAGGGTCTTTTTCTGCGAGCGCTAAAATTTCTTCATCCGTTTTCAGTTGACTTGCTTCCACCTCTTGGCTAAATCGTTCTAATTTTTTCTCTATTCTCTTCTTTACAGCGATAAATAAAGGATCAATTTCAGCTACAAATTGCCATTCAGGCAATAAAATGAATTGTTTAATTATTTTGATATACTTCGATTGTTTCTTGTCATTAAGATCTAACACGAACAGCCAGTTGATTCTATTTTCTTCAATAAATGGTACCCTCAGATGTTTCAATTTATTAAACGTTCTAACTGATTGTGGTATAGAATAAACTTGGTTCCTCAGATGAGCATAATGTCTGACGTACCTGAATATATCTTTCAAATTACTATCTATAAATGTATATGAATCATTACTATCAAAACGAGAAATTAAAGTAATGAAATCTTTTAATTCTTCCTTGACAGTTTTTTGTTCATCGTTTTTTTTGCTTTCTATTCCTTCGGTAGATTTCTGATCTAAAACCATCGTCTTAGCTAGAAAAGACAGGTTTTGCTTCCTCAATTCTTCTATGTCTTGGAGACTGACTTTCGTTCGATGGTTCTCCCCATTTTTTTGTTGATAATGACGTTGCAGTCCAATAAAAAAAGCAACTTCAGAGGTTAGTTCGTCAGACTTGCTTAATTCATAAAGTGCAATGCGTTTTTTAAATTCTAAATGTTTTTCAGCATCTAAAAACAATTGTGCTTGCTTTTTGATAAACTGATGATGCTCATTAGACTTCACATTTTCATACATCTCCGTAAAGACGCCGATTGATATTCCTGCGTTAGTTCTTAATCTTTCATATACACTTGGATCTATTTTGTTAGCTATTGATAAAAGTTGTTTTTTTTCTAAAACCAAATCCTCGACATCGATTTGACTTGGAGTTACGACAGCTTTTTTTAAATTTATTATTGTTTCTAAATCACTGGGTATTTCTTTAGATTCAAGATAGGCTAGACAATAAATAATCAGTTCATTTTTGGATAATACTTCATGGTCAACAAAATACCGTAGTGCTTCATCTTTAAAGTCCACTGTCGGTAAAGTGACATCCATTTTTCTACTTTCCTCTTGGAGTTGGATGTTTATATCAAATTCCAGATAATTACTTTCAGTCAAATATTTTTGAGCTTGCTCTTTAATCACTTCTCGAGCCAATATCGAGTCACTCTTTTTATATATCGCTAAAAAATAGTCATCTGTTCCCTTTTTTTTACCTTGTTGGATTGCTTCAAGTTCTAATATAATGTCGCTTTCTAAGTATTTCCCCATCAGTAACAATTGTTTTTTTTCTAAAGATTGCGTTATCACTTCTTTTTTTTCTTTATCCGTTAAATTTTTTGTTAAGCGTTCTTCAATAATTACTTGGATATCATTCGGAAATTTTTGTGCATCTATATACGCCAAGTAAAAAGCTCGAATGTCATTAGCAGATAAGTCTTCCCTCTCAATAAATCGTCTGAATACTTTTTCTACATTCGGTTGTGTAACCGATTTTCTTCTAAATTCTTCTTGAAAATAGGTATAAATTTCAAATTCAACATACTTACTTTCAGTTAAGTGTTTTTTGGCTTGTTCCGTGATAATTTCTTGAACCTTTTTCGAATTGGTTTTTTCATATAACTCTAAGAAATAAGCGTACGTCACCTTTTTTTTGCCTTGTTGGATTGCTTCAAATTCATATACAGTCTCTATATCTATTTCTTTTGCCAACAGCAACAATTGTCTTTTCTCAGGAGCAAGCTCTATCACTTGTCTGTATTCACCAGAAATTAGCTCGTTCAATAAAAGGTATTTCAAAGTATCTTTTAGAGACTTTGGTAATGTCGTCTCTTCAAGATAAGCCAAATAATACGCTCGTTCCTCGTAAGCCGTTCTGCTTTTCCCATCTAGGAGTAGATGGAAATTTTCTTGTAAAGAATTGTTTTTATTCCATTTTTTCTGAATATGTTGTTGTCTTATCCTGAACATAAAATCCAAATAATCAAATTTAGTTAAATACTGTTTTGCATACCCATCAATGATATCTCTTTTCTCTTCAATCGTTGTCTGTAAGTAGATATGTGTGAATAGCTCTGTTGATGCTTTTCTAAATCCTATTCGGACTTCTTTCAATGCTAATAAGTAGTATGGTTCTACCTCGTTTGTCAGGGATAATTCAACTTGTTCCTGTTCGTTTTCAATTGGAAAACGACTATAGTCAGGATCTGTGGCAGGATTTTTCTTAAGATAGGGGTTAACGATTATCTCCATAAACGTATCAAACTCGGGTTGTTCATGGGAAAAAACCTGAGGTTCCACCATTTTTTTGAGTAAATCATTTTTCAATTGTGTCGAGGATAATTTACGTTTTAAAATCAAAGTGGCTCTGACTACATCATACATTTTACGTCTTTTATCTGTACTACTGGAAGGAGACACCAAATCAATAAATAGTTGTTCGATATTGTTCATTGATTTGGCTATTTTCTCATTCTCGAATGGATATAGATAATGATAAACTTCTATGGATTCACTTAGTTCGTTATCATTTAATGAATAATTAGCATAAAATTGCTCTTTAAACTTTTTTTCCTTTTTATCTTTGATATCGTTTATCAACTCTTGAAACAGCACACAAACTTTCGCCTTTTCTTCTAAAGAAAATAATCTTTTCTTATGGAACACCTCCATAAGTTTTTGTCGTGTTGTAAGATTGCCTTCAGAGATTGCCTGGGTGACTTCTTGCCAATCTAAAAAAATTTTTTTCTGATCTCCTACCAATCGTTCTGATATACTTGTTTTTAAAATTTCTTTTTTCTCCTCCGTATCCTTTCGAGGTAGTACATCTTGTTCATCTAATAATTTATTCAATAAATAAATACTATCCGCCAATAAGTTGGGATTACTGTCTAGGTTAATTGTGATCCACTCTTCATTTTCTTTACAAGTTACTTTACTTCCTTTAATCTGCATATAGTCTTTCTTATAAGAGTCTCTTCCCATTTGTTTTGCTCCTTTTATTCAGAAATTGCCCTCATTATGTCTTTATCTATCTAATTTTCTATCAATCGATTGACTGGCTTTTTCTTCAAGTTAGATGGCAATCAGGAAGAATACTGAACTCAAGAAACATGATTTCCGAATTCATCGATTATAACTAAGTTTTTCTGATAATTGTCTATCGTTAGGGATGCTCCTCTCATTTGTGCTTTCACCTCTGTTTATTGACGTGCCGTGTGTTCTTTCTGGTACCAATGGTGAATTAGTAGAGCAATTTCCTGCTTTTTCCATTATTTGTTGCATGCTAACTTGCGTTCTTTGATTGCCCTTCACTGATTGATCATTTTGCGTGATAAAATCAAATGAGATCATAGTACTTTTTGTTTGCCCAGGAATGTTTTTCTGCAATTCTTGTAATTCTTTCGGAAGTATCTTTGATATACCTTGTTTTTTCATTACTTCTTTATAGCCCACTAGTACTGATTCTGCCTTCTTTCTTAGGGGATAACCATACATTTCTCTATCTCTTGGGTCTAAACTTACCGATATACCCGCATAATCGACAAGCATCACACGCATATTTTCTGCACAATAATTGTCATCATTATAAAATAATTTGTAAATGGATTTCTCAACTTGGATTCTTTCTTGTTCTGTTTCATTATATTCTTTTAAAAATGGAGAGAATGGGGTATTTTCATACCATTCATTGATCAGCTTACGTAATTCAATAGGGTAAGAAAGATTAATAGCGGGTAATTTTTTTAACAATACCTTTTTCAATGTAGGTGATTCCTCTAAAATATTTTTGACTGGGAGACCTTTTCCTCCATACTTTTGAATGCTGCAACGAGTAAAATTTTCAACAAATTGATCTTCTATAGTCCTTTTTTTATCGTTTGGGTTAATCATACGCACAGATTGTTCAATTTCTTCGATTAAGTTTTCTTTTGCCTCATCTAAAGATTTCTTCATTGATGGGCTTTCCACTTGATTCATTTGTTCCTCATATTTTTTCTTTAAAAGTTCGTTTATTTTTTCAATAGTTGTGTTAAATGTTACTCCCATTCCACTTAAAGGATATATTTCTTTTTGTTCATTTAAATCCCCTATCCTTATGCCTTCTATAAAGTTATCAAAAAATATATCTCTCCAATTTTCTATTTGCTCATCTGAACAAGTTATGCTTACTTGTCTCAATTTTTCTTTTATTAATTCATTTTCAGAATTTCCCTGATGGTTGTTCCAATCTATCTTTCCAATTTCTTTGATTATTTCAGGAAGATAATACTTGATCCCTTTCTCTTCTAGATTTTCTTTTATTTCAGCAATTAATGGCAATCGTTTTAAGTTAGTTGCTTCTATCCTCTCTGCAACTTCTGGACTGATTGCAGAAACTAACGAAAACATGTCTTCCTTGTTTGACCGAGAATTTTCTCCTTCTGCTGTAGTAAGAGACACTTGTTTGCTAAGGTCTTTCAGCTTATGGTTAGAGTTAATTTTATTATAAAATTGCATACGATCTGCTTCATTAAAAGAAGAATCAATCAGTGATGTAATTGATTCTTTTATTAATAGGAATGGCGTATCATTATAAATGGATACTAGCCAATTTATCTCACCTACTTCTTCTTTCTTTAATACCTTTTCAAATTTCACTGCTGTTTCATAATCCCGTTGTTCTGCTAAGACACGTACTATCTCTTTTTGACTAACCATTTCTTTCAACTGACGTTGTTCCTTGTCTGTTAAAAAAACATCTAGTTTCTGATCCACTTGTTCTTTAAATGGCAAATCACTTTTATGTAGGCAAGCACTAACACATGCTTTTAATTCAATTTTCGATAAGTTTTCTTGCTTAAGAAACTGTTGAAGATACGTATCCTGCTTCATAAAAGCATAAAACTTTTGTCTTTCTTCCACACTTAAATAGGGTTGCATGATCGTTTGAATTGCCGCTTCTCTTTCTGTTGCTGTATTTAAATCATGTACTAATTCTTTAATAAAATGTTGCAATTGAACATTAGCGGGTCTCCTATTTTCAGGAGAACTGGTTTCAGGAGCAATCATTCGATCCACCAGATAATTCGTCAGCTCATCTGACTGTAATTGTTGAGTCAAATACACACCTGCTCGAACTAATTCTTGATTCTCCATATTGTTCGCACATTCTTTTTGATCTTGTTTTTTTTGCACGACATGCTGATATTTTTTTAATGCTAGTTCCATTTCTTCATGAGCAATCTCTCTTCCAGCGGAAGTTTTTGATTTTTTATAGCTCTTTTTTTTCTTAAGAAATTCTTGGTAGGCAACTTCTTTGAGACTCTCTTCTTTAGTTGTATTGGTTTTGTCTTTTTCTCTCTCAAGCCTTGGTTTCGTTGCAAAAGCTGTAAACTGCTTAGTCATCTCTAGATCATGGTATTTATTGTGAAACGCAACAATTGCCTTAGCTGTTTCAGTCGGTCTTACTTCCTGATTTAAAATGACAGAAGGACTCCAATCAAACGGCTGACTTGATTGCTCTATGATTGGTGTTGAGATTGGCCTTTCAACATTTCCAACTACTTCATTAGCCACTTTATTAACTACTTTTTTGCCAGTCAATTCGCTACGCAAGGACGGAAGTGGGTATAGGTCATGATATCTTTCTACTATCTTCTCCATTTTATGTTGTATTAAAATATTTGGATGTATTGGTAAAGGGTTAGGTTGCTTATTAGTGTATTGTGCGCTCAAGTACTGAATCATTTTTGCACAATATAATGGATCCAGTTTCCCTAGCATGAAAATTTGCTTTGCTAATTTTTTTCCTGGACTTTGATATGTTTCCTCAATTTGATGCGCTAAATTGGCAAAATAGGTAGACACCATTGGAATCGTCTGAGCATAATTTTTTAAAGGATAAGAAGGAAGCATATTTTGGCAACAAACGAGTAAATCTTTAAGGCCCGGTTCGTTTTCTACAAGTTCTAAAATCCTTTTATTCGTTAATGACACGTCACCTTTATCCTCATAATCTTTTTGAATCAACGTATCTAAATATGGAATATACTCATGTACCTTCTTTTCAAACTGAACGAGCAATGTATTTAGTAAATTATTATAGTGTAAGTTGGAATCTGACAGAACCTCCGCAATTTGTTCTTTTTCTGACTTTAGTCCCTTATCAAGATTTTTGAATATTCTTCTTAGTATTTGATTTCTACTTACCTCTTTAAACGTTACACCCATTGCTTTAAATTCACTTTTTAATTGATGATTGATTTCTATCGCTGTTTTATCATAGGACACAATAGCTTCTCTTAGTTTTAGATCTTGATAATCACACTTATTGTTCGTTAATATTTTTACAACAACTGGCTGAAGTAAATTGGCTGGTGCGATCTCATCTAGTTGTTCTTTAATTTTTTGGAGTTTAATAATTCTACGATCATTGTCAACGTGAAATTTAGCATAACCCCAAATTAAGCTAAATCCATCAGAATCATGAAACTTAACTTTATTTAAAAATCCTTTCAATTCTTCAACTTTTAAAGAAGTCTTGATCTCTTTTTTTTCTAAATCGTTTAAATGCGAGATGGAGCGGTCGATTGCTTGATCTTTTAAACGTTGTTCCCAATGTGGAAATCTCACTTGGACTTTGACCAAAGAATCGATTAGTTGTTCCTTGTTTAATCGCCTAAGTTCAAGAGGATCTAAAAGATTAGCATTGACTTGTTGCAGCCCGTTTCTCACTTGCAACTCTTCAATGACTGGAAGACTCATTGCTTTTTCGAATGCTCGTTTACGTTGGTTATAGACTGCAGATGCTTTTAAATCAGGCCCACCTTCTTTGATTATTTCTTTTAGTTTGACTTTTTTAGTAAACTCTAAATGTTCTTTTCGATTTAAATGTAAAGATGCCTGTTCTTTTATCCATTGTTGGGTATAGGAAGATACGTTGTTATATAAATCTGTAAAGAAATCAATTGTTGCTGCTTTGTTTTCTTTTTTTATTTTTAAGAATTCCAATGTACGTTCTGGGCCTATTTCTTCAGACAAGTGGATAAGTCTTTGTTGTTCTGAAATGAGTTCTGACAATTTCAGATTTTCGTCTACAGTTAAAACTTTTTTCAAAGCGTGTATCAAACTTTTTTTGATATCCATTGGTATCACTTGTTCTTCTATACAGGCTAAGTAATACGCTCTAATTTCAAGTGGTGATTGCGTTTTCTGGTCAAGAAACACCCGAATTTTATCTTCGCTAAACTTAATATTCGCTAGCTTTAATCCTTTTTCTCTCAATGCATCTTGCATCTGACTTTTCACTGCAAATTCAGCATGGTTAGCAGGACTTAAATATATTTTTGCTTGTGTTTTGATGTATTCTTGGTTAGTCGTTGAAAAGGATTTTTCATAAATATCTGTGAAAAAACCAAGCCTTCCTTCTTGTTTTCCTTGCTGTATTTCTTCAAGCTGGAATACGTTTTTTAAATCTAGCTCTTTTGACAATTGGATAAGAACTCTTTTTTGAGGAACTAAGGCTTGCACTTCATTTCTTTCTTCACTTGTTAAGTTTTTCTCAAAATATTGTTGTAAACTCTTTTTCCAACTATTCATTTGGCTAAATGGTTCGTATTTCATTTCTAGATAAGCTATCTCATAAGCTCTAATTTCGTTAGGAGATAAATTTTCGCGACTAAGAAATGGATTAAGAAAATCTGTTTCTTCCCATTCCTGTAAATTTTTTTTACTCTCTCCCTCTCGTATCACGTGACCTATTTCAAATCTCACATAGTTTTCTTCACTTAAATGTTTTTTAGCTTGCTCTTTGATGAATTGGCGACAAGTTACCGAAAAAGCTTTTTGATCCATCTCTTTGAACAATTGAGATAGGACTACTTGGTCGCTTTCCTTGCTATTGTCAAGATTAGTTGCAAGTTCTGGACCTACTTCTTTTCCTAATTGTAAATATAATCTTTTTTCTGAAACTAGATTCTTCACTTTCAATATTTCTTCTGGTTTCAACTCTTTCAAAAAAGGTTTTCTCAAATTTTTTTTGATGTTGCTCTCCATTTGTTGCTCTTCTAAATAGGCTAGACAATAGGCTCTAATTTCGTTAGAAGATAAATCTTGACTATTAATAATCGAATCAAAAAAATTGTTTTTTTCTCTCTCCTGTAACCCTTTTTTTCTCTCTATATTTCGTATCATTTGAGCTACTTCAAATCGAGTATAATTCGTTGCACTCAAACATTTTTTAGCTTGCTCTTTGATGAATTGGCGACAAGTCACTGAAAAAACCTTTTGATCCATTTCATTGAACAATTTCAGTCGTTCTACTTGATTATCTTGATTGCTTCTTTCATATCTGACTGCAAGTTCTGGTCCTACTTCCTTCCCCAATTGTAGACATAATCTTTTTTCAGAAACTAGATTCTCCACTACTTTAATCTCTTCTGGTGTTAAATCTTTCAAAAAAGGTTTTCTCCAAAGTTTTTTGATATTGCTTTCCAGTTGTCGCTCTTCTAAATAGGCTAAACAATAAGCTTTCACTGCATAAGGAGATAAATCTTTCCGTTTAAGCATAGATTTAAGTACACTTAAAGAAGTGGATTCTTGTTTTATTATATGATTTTTTTGTTCACTATTATGTACTATAAATTCAAATTCTAAATAGCCTACTTTGCTTAAATATTTCTTCGCTTCTCTAGAAATTGCTGTTCTATTCAATGCACCATTCTTTTCATAAATAACTGTAAAAAGATCCCCCGTTGCTTTTTGCTTTCCTCGCTGTACTTCTTCACTTAAATATTTTTCTCTAGTCATTGTTGTTCTATTTAATGCACCATACTTTTTATAAATAGCTGTAAAAAAATCTACTGTTGCTTTTTGCTTTCCTCGCTGTATTTCTTCAAGGGCTAATAAATCATGCGGTCCTACCTCTTCTATCATCTGAATATTTTGTTTTTTTAAAAGCTTGACTTCTTCAAGTTTCTTTTTTTCTTTTTTTAATAAATTTTTCTCCAAAGTTTTTTTTATTTTATTTTTGGTTTTCGGTAATAAGTTACTTTCATCGATATAAATTTCATAAATTGCTATTTTTTCCAGATGAGACATGTCAGGCAAACGGAGTAAATTGGGAAATATTTTATTATAAAAAACAGAAGAAACAGACTGTGCTTCTTCTACAGATACCTTAATTTTCTTGTTCAAAACATTGATTGTTTGAGATAATTCATAATAGACTTTATCCAAACCATTATTTTTTTGCATGCGTGGAATCGCATGGTTTTTAATGAATGAATCCCATTTTTCTTCAAGAACAGGTTGATTACCGGATTTTTTTATTTCAGTAAATATTTTTGTTTTTAGTTTCTCTGACTCTATCCCTCGCTCCAGAACCATAACTGCTCTCACTAAATCATTAAACCAATTAGGACTATTTTCACCTTTATTTACCACTGGTTTGATCAACAAATCACTGACCTGCGCTTCTAGTCTTTTAGTTGATTCTGCTGTTTTTTCATTAGAAATCTTATGATAAAAACTATAGATATCGATTGTTTTCTTTCGTGATTGCTGATCTAATGACTGAACATCTTTAAACTGATCTTCAAAAGCTTGGTCCGCTTCATTAGTTATTTTTTTTAACAGCTTATGAAAAGTAACGTAAGTTTTCGCCATTCCCTCTAAAGATCTGTACTGTAACAATTCATTTTTATGAAGAGTATTTATCCATTCTCTAACTATTGCTTGTTCGTTCACAGTTAAACGCGGCATAACATATCTTTCAAAGTTAACTTGGTGTTGTTCCCAATCCCTTGGAACAAATGCCGGCTTATTCATGAATAAAAGATTATATAAATAAATACTATCTGACATCAAACTCGGGTTATTTTTTAAATTGATCGATTCATAGCCATTTTTTCCATAGTCCACTCGATCTGCTTTAAAATATACATTAAATAAACCTTCGTTTTTTTCCATTCGATCTCCTTTTCTTTATCGTCCGTTTTTGTAAATTGCAACAAATTTTAATCACTCGTATCCTTGTTCTTACTAGTATGGATAACTGTGTCGGTTCACACTGCTTTTTAGTATTGTTTCCTACCATTTTTTATGTAATAAACCAATGAAATTGAGACAAAAAGTTTTTATTCTCAAGAAATAAGCCGATAAGCTGAAATTTCTGAAGATTGGTAAAAATAATAAAATCGTTTATTGCGATTATGACCTTTGTACTTCACAACTTTTTGTCCCAGTTTCATTCGTTTTTATTCTAAAAACTATTTACAAAAATTTTTAGGCTTCAAACCCATTTTTCATGGCTACGGTTTTAAACCAATGGCCCGACTTTTTAATCGTCCGTTTACCGTCTTTGTTTAGATCGACAGCAATCAGTCCATAACGGTTTTTATAAGCGTTCGTCCAAGACCAGTTATCCATGCAAGTCCACATGTGGTAACCCACACAATTCGTTCCTTCTTGGATTGCCTGATGCACATATTTCAGATGGTCTGTGACAAAAGTGATCCGATAATCATCTTCAATCACGCCTTCCGAGTTAACGAAACGTTCTTCCCCTTCTACACCCATACCATTTTCAGAGATATAACATTTGATATTGCTATAGTTCTCTCTCGTATTCGTCAAGATATCATAGATCCCTTTTTCATAAATTTCCCAACCACGATAGATATTCATTTTTTTATTAGGCATATCATAATAATCAAAATAATCTTCTGGCATTGGTCCATTCTGATGATCAATCGGTGTTTCTTTTGCCTTGATTCTCCGAGGTTGATAATAATTGATTCCTAATAGATCAATCGTATTTTCTTTGATAATCGTTAAATCATCGGGCCCCATCTCTGGCATTATCGCTAATTCTTTCACAATAGCAACCAACTCTGATGGAAACTCTCCTTTTACTGCAGGATCAAGAAAAGAACGATTGAAAAAAGCATCAGCGATTCTAGCAGCCTTGACATCCTCAGGGTTTGTTTCGTCTCGCGGGTAGCTAGGAGTTAAATTCAAAATGATTCCAATTTCTCCTTTTTGTCCCATCTTATGATAGGCTTCAATTGCTTTGGCACTTGCCAAATTTTCGTGGAAACCAACTTGAATAGCCTCTTTTAGATTGATATGGTTAGGATAATGAAACTGATAGAGATAACCGCCTTCTACTGGAACAATCGGTTCATTATGGGTAAACCATTTCTTTACTAAATCCCCAAATAACTCAAAACAGGTTTTTGCATAGGCCACATAGGCGTCAACCGTATCACGAGACAACCAGCCACCTGTTTGTTGTAATTCTAAAGGCATATCAAAATGATATAAATTGACAAATGGTTCAATTCCCTGCTCCAGTAATTCTGTAAAATATGAACGGTAAAATGATACAGCCTGTTGATTCACTTCTCCTTTTCCTTTAGGGAATAGACGACTCCATTGAATGGATGTTCGGAAAGTATTATGACCTGTCTCTTTCATCAATTGAACGTCTTCTCGATATTTCGTGTAAACTTGAGAGGTTTTCTCAGGACCAACTTGATTGAAAAATTTTTCTGGCTCTAGATCATACCAATAGTCCCAAATGTTTTCTCCTTTCCCATCTCCTTTGATTCTGCCTTCTGTTTGTGGTCCACTTGCGGCGGTTCCCCACCAAAAATTCTTTGGAAAATCGTAGTGTTTCATTTCATAATCCCTCAATTCTTTTAGTAATTACCGTAATCATAAACAATCACTGAAAATAAATCAATACTTTTGATAAAAATGACTAGACATTTAAACAGACAGACGTTATACTACGTTTGTAATCGATTGCAAAATAAATTTGAGGTGAAAAAAATGAATGGTTTTATGGATAAACTTTCTCAAAAAATTATGCCCTTAGCCAATCTTTTAGGGCAAAACCGTTACTTAACTGTGTTACGGGATGCATTTATGTTGTCATTTCCGCTAACAATGTTTGGATCAATTGTGGTCGTTGTGAATAATCTACCGTTCTTCAGTAATGGTACCAAAGGCACGTTAAGCACCCTTTTTGGCAATGGTCAAAATGCGACGATGAGTATCATGTCCGTTTTTGTTACATTTGGTATCGGCTATTATTTATCAAAATCATATGATGTAGAAGGTATTTTTGGTGGCGCTGTTTCATTCGCAAGCTTTTTGATTCTCACACCTTTTGTGATGACAACAGCTGGTGGTGAAGAAGTTTCGGGTGTCCTATCACTTGATCGTCTAGGTGCTAAAGGAATGTTCATTGGAATGATTGCTGCCTTTTTAGCTGCGGAAATCTACTGTCGAATCACCAAACGTGGTTGGCAAATTAAAATGCCTGATGGCGTACCACCTGCAGTAACGAAATCTTTTGCTGCTTTGATTCCAGCTGTAGTCACATTGACTGTTTTCTTGATCATCAACGCTGTCATGACTGGCGTATTCAATGCGAACCTTCATGACTTAGTCTATGAAGTTATCCAAAAACCTCTAACTGGTTTAGGTAGTAGTTTACCTGCCACGTTGATTGCCTTATTCTTTGTTCAATTTTTGTGGTTCTTTGGTCTTCACGGTCAAATTATTGTTAATTCTGTTATGGACCCTATCTGGAATACATTGATGCTTGATAATTTAGAAGCTTATCAGCATGGGAAAGAACTACCACATATCATCACAAAACCATTTATGGAAACCTTTACCGTTGGTATCGGTGGCTCTGGAATGACGTTAGCAGTAGTATTATTGATGGCTTTTGTCTTGAAGAAAAAACAATACCGTGATGTTGGTCGTTTAGCGCTAGCACCTGGAATCTTCAATGTCAATGAACCTGCAATTTTTGGTCTACCAATCGTATTGAATGCCACCATTTTGATTCCTTGGGTCGTTGCTCCTTTGGTCGTGACAACGTTCAACTACTTGATGATGGCAGCTGGCATCGTTCCTCCGCCTACAGGTGTTTCAGTTCCGTGGACTGTGCCGATCATTGCTAGTGGTGTTTTAGCTACCAATTCATGGCTAGGCGGTCTCTTACAAGTAGTCGATTTTGTGATCGTCGCTTTTATTTGGTACCCATTCTTAAAAGTATTAGATAAACAACCTGATTTAGACGTTGTGTAAAGCCTTATCTACTCACCTGTGAAGCAAATCATCTTCTTTCTAATAGAGATTAAGCAAATTTTATAATCTAGCATGAACAGTCAAAACATGGAATGATGTGAATTGATTTGTTCATGCTTGTTTCATTGAAATGAGTGATTCAACAACTAAACTTCGTTATTTCTTTCTTGTCGAACGAAATAACTTTCGTTATACTCAATACGAGGTGAATAACGTGCCAAAATATGAAGAAATCGCAAATGTTTTAAGGGAAAGAATCCGTTCAAAAGAATATCCACCAAACAGCTTTTTGCCTAATCAGATCACTTTAGTCGAAGAATTTGGCGCAAGTCGAATGACCATCAAAAAAGCCATCAATATTCTGGCTATGGAAGGATTAGTTTATTCGCAAAGAGGGGCTGGAACCAAAATTTTAGATCATCCTTTTATCGAGAAAGATACCTCCCCTGCCAATGAGTATGAGGGACTCAGCCATCAAATGAAGCGTCGTCATCGTTCACTGACGAGTCAAATCATTCAATTTGATGTCGAGTTTCCGAACCCATTTATTCAAGAAAAATTAATGATTGGTGCCGAACAACCTGTTTATAATATTCACCGTTTACGAATTTTAGACAACGAACCTTATATTTTGGAACATACATTTATGCCTGTACATTTAGTTCCAGGGCTAAAAAAAGAACATCTGCTTTCTTCTATCTATGATTACTTGCACCAAGATCTAAATCTTCATTTTGCAGGCGCCTATCGAGCAATTTCAGCAGATAAAAGTACGCACTTTGATCAGGAATACTTGAATTGTTCGGAAATAGATCCTGTTTTGGATGTGCAACAAGTCGTTTATCTAAAAGATGGTCAGCCCATCGAATATTCATCTAGTAGAAATCGGTTTGATGTCCGCAACTATTCCTTACTTGATGTCCGTTCAAACTAAAAAAATCCGTTTCAAAAATAGGAAACTATTGTGAAACGGATTTTTTGGTGTTTACAAAAGAACAGAGTCAAACAGAATAATTGCCAGAAACGTTCCCACTCACTATACTGTAACTAACACAATACTTACTTTTTGTAAGTTCAAAGGAGGAACTCCCATGGATACTCAAATCAAAGGCATCCACCATGTTACCGCTATGACTTCAAGTCCCACTAAAATTTATCGTTTTTTTACGGATATTTTAGGAATGCGCTTAGTAAAAAAAACGATCAACCAAGATGATATCGAAACGTATCACCTTTATTTTACAGATGAATACGGCTCCCCTGGAACTGACATGACTTTTTTCGCTTTTCCTAATCAACCTCAAGGAAGTAAAGGAACGGATACGATTTCTAGAGTGTCTTTTCGAGTACCAACTGATGAAGCATTGACTTATTGGTTCAAACGCTTTGAAGAAAAGAATGTTCTTCACTCTGCGATCAAGGAACGTTTTTCAAAAAAATATCTGGAGTTTGAAGACTTTGACCATCAATTCTATCAATTGATTTCTGATGAAAACAATACAGGTGTTGCTGGTGGTACTCCTTGGAAGAACAGCAATATTCCATCAGAATATGCAATTACAGGCTTGGGACCAGTTTTTGTCCGAGTGAGTCAAATGGAACCATTACAGTTACTATTAGAACAGACTTTAGAGTTTAAACTTACTGATCAAACAGGAGCTTTTTCGCTCTTTGAAGTCGGTCAAGGCGGTAATGGAGCAAGCATCATTGTTGAACAGCGAGCAGATTTACCAAAAGCAATCGAAGGATTCGGCAATATCCATCACCTTGCCTTGCGTGTCGCTGATGAAGAAGCCTTACGTCACTGGATCCATGTGATCAATCAGATAAACGTACCAAGTTCAGGGTTTGTGGATCGCTTCTACTTCCAATCAGAATACTTCTTAGCTGCCACCCACGTTCTCTTTGAATTAGCAACAGATGGACCTGGTTTTTTTGGCGATGAATCAGCAGATACAGCTGGCGAAAAACTATCACTCCCACCACAACTCGAAAGTAAAAGAGAAGAAATCGAAGCGTACATTCGTCCCTTCGATACTCAGGATGCCAACCAACAACGAGAATAATTTTCTTTCTATCCAGACTTTCGATTCCAAGAAGCATATCTTTCAAGAAAAAGAGGTCAAATCATGGAATATTTTTTTCAAGCGGGAAAACAAACAAGTAGAAATTTACTCCTTCTTCATGGTACAGGTGGCGATGAATATTCTTTACTTGAAACCGCCCAGTTCCTTGAACCGGATGCTACGATTCTTTCTTTTCGTGGTTCAATCAAAGAAGACGGAATGAATCGCTTCTTTCGACGGAATGGGTTGAATCAATTCGATTACCAGAGTTTAGCAGAAGAAACAGCGCTTCTGTATCATAAAATCTCAGCAGTTAGCCAAAAAGAAAACATCTCGTTACATGACTGGGTGATCGTAGGCTATTCCAATGGAGCGAATATCGCTGCTCACTTGCTATTATCGAGAAATACTGAGCTGCGAAAAGGAATCCTATTTCATCCAATGTCTTTAAACGTCAATTATCCAGCAAAAGTAATGACTGATACTCAGATCTGGCTTTCTTACAGCAAGACCGATCCAATCGTCTCCTCTGTAGCGATTACGAATTTGATCAAAGATTTTGAAATGCAAAAAGCTCACCTCACATTCCAAGAAACGTTTACTGGTCATCAATTAACAAAGGCTGAATTAATTGCCGCGAAAAGTTGGCTTTCTTCGCTTTCGGTTAACTAATATTGGACGAAAGTTGTGATGCATCGGATTATTTTTCAAAGTCTCTTTTTCAAAGACTCTATAATGAGGTACGCTCCAAAAGTTGTACGTGAAAACGACAATTTTTAGGGCGTTTTTTTTGTTTCGACCTTTACGCACGAAACAGAAAAATGAATGTAAGTGCTAGATCCAACTATCCATTTTTCTCAAATCATCTCTTTTAATTTTCATTTTGGAAAATCCTTCTTGGCTCCCCCTCATTATAAACGCATCATATTAAAGATAAATAGAAACATTCCTCATTTTAAAAAACTGTAGAATATGGATTTCTATTATAAAAATTAGAAAAAAATGA
This sequence comes from Enterococcus sp. C57, assembly GCF_040887305.1. Classification (NCBI taxonomy): domain Bacteria; kingdom Bacillati; phylum Bacillota; class Bacilli; order Lactobacillales; family Enterococcaceae; genus Enterococcus; species Enterococcus sp. C57. Next base: position 222,556 of record NZ_JBFOFP010000005.1, read on the forward strand.
GTTTTTGATTAGCTAGATTTCCGAAAAATTGCTATAGTTTAATTAATCAGAGTTGCAATCATTTTAGCGTTCGCCAATTTTTTGTCGAGTTAATATGGTTCACTCATTAGGGAGGGGGCACGATGCTTCACAAAAAAAGAAAACAGATTCAACAAGTAATCTTTCTGTTATTGACACTTCTGTCAGTGCTTGCACAAACAAATGTTGTTCAAGCAGTTTCGTTAAATTTATTTGGTACGACTACCGCAACTAATAACAGTCAAACCAGTCCAAATGCGCCTTTTTTAAACCGAGTAAATGTCCCTGTCACTTTTCTCATTGAAGGAAAAAATGGCATCAGCGCTGGGGTTATCACAACTGGCGATAAATATGCCATTTTAGAAGCACCGACTGAAATGGTCGGGTATATCCAACCTAATGGGAATGCGACTGTTCAAACTACTGTTACTGTGCCACTTAGTCAGTCACCTTTACAATTGATTTTGCCGACCATAACCTCTGTGATTTCGTTGATTGTCAATTCGCCTTTGGTTTCCACACAAAATAAAACAGCGGTTAATCAGGCATTGTCAGAATTACGTTCGGAAACTTTTGGTGCCCAGAATCTTACTCTAGCTATCGTCCCACGCTCAAGCACTCAATATGGCGTAGCGATTAGTCAAGGGCTATTACCCATCCTGACAACGACATTAAAAAATCGGATTCAAAATTTATTAACGATCGTCCAAGCTTTACCGCTGATTGGGACTGTTTTAGGAACGTTATTGTCCCCTTTTGTCACAGCATTGTCTCAATTTATTACGAGTTTAAATTCAGCAACTTCTGATAATAGTAAAAATTTGGTTGCTGCTTCGATTTTAGGTAATACGAGTGTTTCGCTACCATTTCTTTTATCTTCGCCCAAATTGACCCAAGATCTAACAGCTAATTTTAAGGGCGGTTTTATTCAAACAGATCAGTCGACGATTCAGTTAGGAACTACTACTGGTACAACACCTGTTTATTTTTCAGCTGGAGCACTCACCTGGCAGAGCACAAGCTTGCCGACTCACTTGAACTTTGGTCAGCACTTGATCCAGACCCAACAGGATGAGCACTTAGTAGCCACCAATAACAATCAAGTAACTACCGGGTCAATTTCGATTACTGATACACGGACAGTTGTAAAAAATTGGCAAATAAAAGTCCAACAACTTAGTCCTTGGCAAAACGGAACCAATCAATTAACGTCCCAATTACAAATCTCAACAGCAGATTTAACAACTACCTTTCCTATCACTGGGATCACAAGTACTGCTAATCAAATGGTCCCTCTATCTATAGGCACGCAACAAACATTACTCAAATTAAATGGTGTAACTGATCCTGGTCAAGTCCAATTAGCAATCAATCAGTTTTCATTAGCGGTTCCCAAAGAAAGTCTGAAAACAAAGGGAACCTACCAAACAATGGTGGAATGGCTCTTATCGGATACACCGTAATTTATTTAGGAGGAAGAAGAAATGAAAAAGAAAACGTTATCTTTTTTTGTCTTGGGGATCAGCTTGTTTTCAAGTTCTCTCGTTTTTGCTGATTCACAAACCCAAGGAGAAGTGGCCTATGTGGAAGGCGCACTTGAATTTGACTATGCTGGCGGTATACCAACTAATTTAGACTTTGGGGATCATCCCCTGCAAACTGCAGCTGCTGAAAACTGGATTGCTACTGCTACAGGTGAACAAACCGGCTCTACACCTACTACTGGAACCGTAGCAGTTCGAGACAACCGAGGAAATCCTGCAGCTACATGGACAGTCAAGTTATCTCAAACTGACCAGTTCAAAACAGCGGATGATGTTGAGCTATCAGGTGCACAGCTCAATTTATCTTTTGGCGCACTTACAAATAACTTAGGGTTAGCCCCTACCAGTGCCTATGAAAACGATGAATTAGCGATCCAAGTATTCAATCAAGATGCTACGATTTTAGATGCAACCGCAGGTCAAAACTCGGGCGATACTGCACTAGCGATTAATCAATTCAGCTTATCTGTTCCAGCGAATACAAATAAAGTAGCCGAACAATATACTACTACATTAAATTGGACTTTCTCATCCAGTCCAACCAACTAAGAAAGGAGGAATGATCGTGAAAAAGTGGTTTTGGATACTACCCTTCTTCTTTCTACTGATGGGAAATCTTACCGTCTACGGCGAATCCTTACAAAGTTTTGATGCACAAATGCAAGGCAATGAATCAACACCATCAACAAACGACAATTATTTTGATCTACAACTAAAACCTGGACAGGAATCGACTTTGAATGTCTTAGTCACGAATCTAAAAGAAACTGAGATCACGATCATTCCGTCCTTTAATCGTGCAAAGACTAATCAACTAGGTGTTGTTGAATATTCTGGTAGAAATCAAGATCGTCCTAATAATTTGCCCATTGATATCGAGAAAATTGTTTCTGTTGATAAGCAAAAGTTTACTCTTGCGGGACATGAACAAAAAAAGATTCCTTTAACCATCAAAATGCCAGAAAAAGATTTTGATGGAGTAATTGCGGGTGGGCTCTACCTCCAAGAAGAACCAAAAAAAGATATACAAGGAAATATTCAACATGTTTTTTCTCGGGAGATTGCTGTCTTACTTAAAACACAACTAAACAAAATCCAACCGAACTTAGAACTAAAAAAAGCAGCACCTACCCAAATCAACCAGAGAAATGCCATCAAAGCAACTTTGGAAAATACTAATGCTGCTTATCTATCTAGTGCTCGTATACACTATGAGATCAAAAAAGAACAACAACAAACCCCAGTACTAACTGGGACCCAGCCCATTTCGTTCGCCCCTAACAGCGGCACGGACTATTTGATTTTTTTAGAAGGAAAAGAATTCGAACCAGGAACCTATCAGCTAATGACGAATGTCAAAAACAAGGAAATCAATTGGCAGCAAAAGATAAATTTTACTATTTCGCAAAAAACAGCTGCAACTTATAATGAACAAAATATATCTACTACAAAGGATGAGCCGCAAAACAATTGGCTCCTTTGGCTAGCTGGAGGTATTATTTTCGCTCTCGTCCTCATTATTGTCTTTTTACTGTATATTGTAAAAAAGAAAAAACGATAACTGTTATCAAACAAAAACTAACTCTACCTAAATTTTCACGAGGCAGAGTTAGTTTTTATTTCTGGTATAGTTTTTATCGAAGGATATACCACCAACCTCATTTGTTCTTTTTCACGAACAACAGTGATTCCATCTATTTATTTCTAACTAACAGCTTCTTATTGTGATTCTCCAAATCGAATGGTATCTCCAATCGCAAACTCTGGAAAGATTTGAGGCTCTACAACGATTGCTCCTGGCAAAACTTCGTTTTCTCCTGTGCGGAAATAAATGGAGATATGTCCAAGGGTTTCAAAGTTATGATTGGCTTCACTGCCAACTTCTTTGATTTGATATTCTTGGTTGCCGATGGTCAGTATATCCCCTGTTTTGATGACATTTTTAGCCGTTTCATGATTGTTATGAACCACACAGATGTCTTTTAATTCAGGTGGTACCTGTTGTCCGAAAAGAATCATTAAGTACTCTGCCGCAAATTCTTCCACTAAAGAACCAACCTCAACAATCTTTGTTGTGTGCATGGTTTTCTCCTCCTTCTATGATAACGTCGTATCTTGTAAATGACGTAACTGCCAAACAGTGGTACTGGCATCTAGTTCAACGTCATCTTCAGTTAAGAAAGAACCCGCCCGTATAAAACGTTTTGCTACTACTTCTCCAGAGATCAGTCCGATCGGGATATGTCCCTCTCGCTTCATTTCTTCGTGGGTCTCAAGTACTCCTCGGACACAAAAACCACCGATTCCATCTAAATGATCCCCAGGTTGAATATCTTTTTTCGCTACCGCAACGGTTTCTGAAATTGGGGCGCCTAATGGAACAATGGCATGATCTTGTTGTAAGACAGCTTTTGCAATCGTAATTGGTGTTTCTAAACTTGCTAAATGATACGGGCGATATAAGATATGATGATCCCGTTCCCCTTTCTTCATCAAGTAATTCATTTCTTCAGCTACTTCGCTATTTTGCCCCTTAACGATAACAAAGACGCCTGGCGCTAAACCATCCACATATTCCACTACACCAAATTGAGATAAGACCCCACCATTTTCTTTTAAATCTAACGAAGTAATGACAGAATCTAGATCCCCTTTCAAACCATGCATACCTACCTTGTCAGGGATATAGCCAATCGCATTTGATAAAAGATTCATTTCAGCCATTGTTTTTGTTCCATCTTGGAAAGCAGCTAGCATATGAGGAGCCATTTGTTTTTTCTGAGCTTCTTTTTCAGCAGTTGCCGGATTTGCGGAAATATTCAATTGATTATTCTTCCCTTTTCCCGCAACTAAGACTTCCATCCCCATAGACGAAGCAAATTCAAATAATTCGGTGGTTGCTGCAGGTTCATCGCCATCTGATCCAGTATAGATCAACCCTGCTGAATCATAGAGTTTATGCATCAAAGGTCCAATAGTGATATCGATTTCAACATTTAATAAGACAAGATGTTTTTTTGCTAATAACGCTTCAAGCGCAATTTTTGCTCCTGCTTCAGGTACACCAGTAGCATCTACGATTACTTCATTCCAATCAGAGTGAATAATTTCTTTAGCATCTGTTGAAATAAGGACATCATTTTTAACTTTTGCCGAAGCTAGATACGCTTCTTTCGCTTTTTGTGCATAATCAAGGGACAAGTCGCTGATCCCTGTTACGATCATCCCTGGAATTGACGCTATTTGTGCAATCATTCCCCTGCCCATTTGTCCTGCACCAATTACACCCACTTTGATTGGATTTCCTGTTTTTTCTCTTAATTGTAATTCACCATATAAAGTCATCTTATGTATTTCCTCCACTCATTCAATTTTTTATGTTTTTTTATAAATATTCTCTAAAGATTCGGTTCACTAATATTTTAGGCGAATTGGCAAAATTACCAATTGTCGAGCCCGCAATATGAGGAGTGATCGTGAGATTATCTAATGTTAGATAAGGATGGTCTGCGGGTAATGGTTCCTGTTCAAAAACATCCACTGCCGCTCCCGTAATCTCTTTGTTTCTTAATGCTTGAATCAAATCTTGTTCATTGACTAATCCAGCACGGGCACTATTGATGAAAACAGCAGAAGGTTTCATTTTCTTGAAATGCGACTCATTGATCATATGTTTTGTTTGAGGAGTCAATCGATAATGCATCGAAAAGATATCTGCTTTTTCCACAAGTTCCTCTAAGCTAACTTGAGTATCAGGGGACGTACCATCAAAATAATCATCAAAGAAAAGAATGTTACATCCAAAAGGTCGCAACAAATGAGCAACTCGTTGGCCAATTTCGCCATAACCAATTAAACCAATCGTTGACTCTTTTAATTCAGGTGCTAATAGCCCATTAGGATAGTACTTTTGCCACTGATGCTCTCTTAATTTTTGATTTCCTCGTGCGATATTTCGAATTTCTGTCAAAATCAAACCAACAGTAAATTCCGACACACTAGTCTTACTTCTGCCAGGAGTATTATAAACAGCAATTCCTTTTTCTTCGGCATAGTTAACAGCGACATTTTCTGTACCTGCTCGCAGTACGCCAACTAATTCCAAATTTTCCGCCCGTTCGATCACTTTTTTACCAATCGGTGCAAATTGAGTAATGATCCACTGATACTCTTCAATATTTTCTAAGAGATACTCTGGTAATTCGACTGCATCACACCCATGTTTTTCAATCTTGATATTATCTTTTTGCAGACTATCTAAATCAGAATGCCGCCATTCTTTGATGTCTACAGAAATTCCTTTTGTAGCTAAATCTTTTAAGCCTTCTTCCATCATTTCTCGATTGATAAATAAATCTGCGATTGCTAAACATTTGATCATTCTTTATTCCCCTCCTCATTTAATACAACTGATACCCGGTAGCTTCCTGGGGTACTAGCGATCTCGAATGCTTTTTGAATATCCATTAATGGAATTTTGGTTTCGATCAATTTTGATACATCGACACGCCCTTCATTTAGGAGTGTAGCTGCGTCATAAAAATCTTCTAATGTGGAAGCATACGTACCGATCACTTCGAGACGCATATAATGAATCGTATTTGGCTGGATAGCCATTTCAGGCGCTGGATAACCCGCAGCATAAATCGAGATTTTCCCATCTTTTTCTTTCACCATCTCAAGGGATTGATTCATCGCCAAAGTTGATCCAACTGCGACAATAACGCTGTCAGCCCCTCTCCCATTTGTGAGTTCTTTGACTTTTTGGACTGGATCGGTTTGACTTGCATCAATCGCTTCAAACCCTAATTCCTTGATCAGAGCTAACTTTTTAGGCATGACCTCAGAAATAATGACCCTTGCGCCCATTGCTCGTGCTGTTAGTCCATTAAGAAGTCCCATTGTTCCTCCACCGATGATCACGATCGTTTCTTTCCCAGGCACTATTCGTAATTTTTTCATATTTTGAACGACGGAGGATAAGGGTTCGACAAAAGCAGCTTCTGAGGCAGATAAAGTTGGTCTCATCTTGACGAAGCTCTTGGCTTTACGAACAAAATAATTCGCAAATCCAAAAATCCCATAAAATTCTTTTGAATAATTCTTTCCAAATTGCCGTTTGTTTTCACAATTCGTAATTTCACCAAATTTACACTCATCACAGTAACCACAATAATCATAAAGTACACTGACTCGATCGCCGATCTGGTAGGTATCGCCGACAGCTTTGCCTTTTGCTACGACAATTCCTGAACATTCATGTCCGCCAGCCATAGGATAGCCTTGATGCTCTCTAAGTCCTAACCATTGTTGATAGTCAGTTGTACAAATGTTACAAGCTTCTTGTTTTACTAACAATTCATCTTCTGCCAATTCAGGCATCGGTATTTCCTTGATCTTTGCATTCTTCTTCTCAGCTAAATAGCCAAACGTTATATTTTTAGGTTGCATTTTTTCACTCCTATTCTATAATCCAATTGAAAAGGCATACGCAATGATAACTGCGATCGGACCAGTTAAAATTCGCGAAAACAACACAGCTGGCACACCATTAGAAATCGTTTCTGGTTTTGCTTCTCCCAAAGTCATTCCTACGGGTGCAAAATCACAGCCAACTTGTGAATTGATAGCAAACAGTGCTGGTAGAGCGTAATGTGGCGGGATTGTACCATTAGCGATCTCTGTTCCGATCAATAAACCAATCACCGAAGCAATCACCGCCCCTGGTGCTAATAAAGGAGATAAAAACGGCAAACTAGTAATAGCACCTAATAGAACTAAGCCAAGTAAGCTACCGCCTAAAGGTGACAAAAACTTCGCAATAATATCCCCAATTCCTGTATAGTTGATAATACCAATCAAAGTTGCAACAAAAGCCATAAATGGAATAATATTTGTTAGCACGGTATCGATCGTTTCACGCCCTGCTTGATACATGATATTGATAAAGCTCCCCGCACCACGTCCGATGGTATCGATCAAGCCAAAAACCCCACCTTTTTTATTGCTATGATTTTTCTTTTCAGTGGTTTCTTTTGTTATTTCTGTAGTTGTTTCCGGTTTATTTGTGTTGATATTTGATGTTTTTTCATTCTTATCTTCTTTATTATGTACTTGTGCAGCTTCGCTCTCACTAATAATTTCTATGTTTGTAATCGTTGTTCCTGAAACAAAAATATCTTCTGTCATAAATTTCGCCAACGGCCCAGAAGGCGCTTGCAATTTTACGTTGATTGTTGGGATCTTCATTCTTGGATACGTTCCACAGCGTGCTGTTCCGCCACAATCAATGACTGCACACAAGGTTTCTTCTTTTTCCACTGGATTTTTAAATGCATCAACCGCTGTTACCCCAGCTAATTCCGCAATCTTTTCAGCGACGGGATGAATGCCCCCACCGGTTACGCTGATAACGTACTTCTTACGTTCATCATTTAACGGAATGGTTAATGGTCCTCCCCAGCCACCATTTCCTTTATGGATAATTAGTTTTTTCGCTTCCATCTCTACCTCCATTCTCAGTTTCGTCTATGCTTCTGTTGTTTTTTTTGCTTCTCTTTGTGTTAAGAAACGAGCAATTTTTTCTGTAATGATTCCTCGTACTAAGATAATCATAAAAGCAGCTAATAAATACCTTAGACCTAATTCACTTTGATTTCCCACTTTACCAAAGCCAGCTGCCACACCAAGATAAACAAATAGTTCAGCTGAATTTGCATGAGGAAATAATCCCACGATGGGATGAAGCATTGAAACCGTTGCATCATAGTAAGCTGCCTTGTGTTCTTCTTTTAAAAATCGTCCAAATGTATAACACATTGGATTTGTTAAAAAGAAACACGCTAAAAACGGAATCAATGTATAGCGTAATAACGTGAATTTCGTACATCGTTGCATGAATCCAAATACTCTTTTTTCTCCGATAATTTTTATTAGAGCGTTTACAAAAAGAATCAAAGAAATCAACAGCGGAACGATCGTCGTTAAAAATCCAACAAAAGTATCTGCTCCAGCTTGAAACATTCCCATAAAGCCATCTGACAACTTCACCAGAAAATTCAAATCCCATTCCTCCTTTTAAGATCAAATTGCGCGCTTTTATCAAAAGACAATTCATTTGTCATATGATATCACACCAAGAATATATCATTTGACAAAATTAATGTCAATTGATTTTTTCGGAAAAATAAAGTACACTAAAAATGGAAATGTTTTTTATTAAATGTATGACAGTTATGATTACCCGATCGACTTGATCTATTTAAGTGAAGTGAATAACTGGAGTGAAACGATCAATTGGAGGAAAAAATGAGTAAGTCTGAAGAAAGAAACATGGTGAAAGTAGCAACTTTATATTATAAAGAAGGTCTGACACAAGCACAGATTGCTAAGAAAATGGGAGTCTCTCGTTCACTCATTTCTAAATGGTTAATTGATGCTCGAAAAGCAGGTTTCATTGAATTTTTTATTAATAGTGAAAATATCTATGCCATTGAATTAGAAACCGAACTAGAGAAAAAATTTGCCTTATCTTTTGTTAAAGTGGTGGACACAACGAATCTATCTTATCCAGAAATCGAGAAAATGGTTGGACAAATTGCATCAATCTCTTTAAAAGATAAGATTGCAGCTGCGAAAACAATCGGGATTTCATGGGGAAAGTCAATCAAAAGCTTAGTTACTCAATTTCCATTTGAGAATTATCCTGATACAACATTCATTCCATTAATCGGCGGCATGGGATATGATCATTTTGATATCCACTCCAATCAACTTTGCCATGAATTTGCTCGAAAGACGCGTGGTTCTTCAAAATATCTTTACACTCCAGCACTGGTTTCTAATGAGATAATCCGTCAAGAATTTGAAGGTAATATCTACATTGATAAAATTCTCTCTGAAGCCAAAAAAGTCGAATTAGCACTTGTCGGTATCTCCTCCCCTGATCATTTCAACACGATGGAAGAAATCGGGTATACTAATAAAAAAGAAATGGCACAATTAAGAGGGATTGGTGCAGTTGGGGACATCAACTCCCGTTTTTATGATAAAGATGGGCAAGAAGTAAATCATCCAATCAATAAGCATGTGGTGGGCCTAAGTCTTGAAGAGCTTAAAGCAATTCCTGAAACCATCGCTATTGCTTATGATGATGCGAAATGGCAAGGAATCTATTATGCTTGTAAAAATCAATTGATTGACTCCATCATTACTACCGACACCATTGCGGATCGCTTGATTCATATGGATATTTAGCAATGACAAAAACGGAAGTTACGTAAGAGCAGTTCCGCTTCTCACCTGTTTCCTTTTATCTGCTCTTGAATCTCCTAACTATTTCCGCTATGATTAAAAAGTAATAAAATATGATTTTGTTTGCAGGGGGACGCTGTTGCGTTGAGAAGGTAAAACCTGACCCTTTGAACCTGTTTGGTTGATACCAGCGTAGGGAGCAAATGTCCTTTTTGTTGATGCGAAATCAAAACAAACAAGACATTCTTCTTTCTAGGGGAATGTCTTTTTCTATTTTAAGGAGGATTACAGATGAAAAAAGTGCTTAGTATTGCAGGATCAGATTGTAGTGGTGGCGCGGGTATACAAGCCGATTTAAAGACTTTTTCTGCTCATCGAGTGTATGGAATGTCGGTTATCACCTCAGTCGTAGCTGAAAATACGGTTCGTGTATTGACCTACCAAGATATTTCCCCTCAAATCATCAAAGATCAAATGGATGCGGTTTTTGAAGACATTTTTCCCGATGCCGTAAAAATTGGGATGCTTTCTAGCCAAGAAACAATGCTTGCAGTGACTGAAAGTTTAAAAAAATGGCAACCACAAAATATTGTTTTAGACCCAGTGATGTACGCTAAAAACGGCAATGCGTTGATGGAGCCAACTGCGATTGATACACTGATTCAGACGGTTCTTCCCTTAGCTAACTTGATTACACCTAATATCCCAGAAGCAGAAAAAATTGCTCAATGTACGATCTCATCAATAGCAGATATGGAAAAAGTCGGACGAACCATCTACGAAAATAGTGGAACAGCTGTTTTAATCAAAGGTGGGCATAAATCTGGTGAAGCTACCGATGTGCTCTTTGATGGAAATAAATTCTATCACTTTACTGCAGAACGAATCGAAACCAAAAATACTCATGGGACAGGGTGTACGTTATCTTCTGCTATTGCTTCTGAATTAGCTCTAGGGAAATCCTTAGAGCAAGCTGTCTGTGAAGCAAAGAAATACGTTACACTTGCAATCCAACATTCGTTGGCGATCGGTCAAGGACATGGTCCTACGAATCATTTCTACTCGCTTTACCAAAATACCGTTGAAGAGGAGTAATTTTATGTCATCATTCGAAACTATTATCCAACAGATTCGTGCATGCAATCCGTTGATTCACCATCTAACGAACTATGTAACAGTCAATGATTGTGCCAATATTACTTTAGCTATTGGTGGTTCTCCGATAATGGCTGATGCGATTCAAGAAGTAGCAGAAATAACAGCTAAAACGGATGCACTCGTTCTCAATATAGGAACCTTGAATGAACAAACCGTTGATTCGATGATTCTTGCTGGCAAAGAAGCGAACGAGCATGGAATTCCGGTCATATTCGATCCAGTCGGTGTGGGTATTTCTCAATTTCGTATGGATGTGACTAAAAAGTTATTAAACAGTATCCAATTTACAGTCATTCGTGGAAATTATTCAGAAATCCTTTGTCTAGCAGGTATTCAAACTTCAGCTAAAGGAGTAGACACTTCGCTTGTGAATCAAAAAAAAGAAACTGAAGTCATCAATATTGCACGAACACTAGCTTCTTCTTTTCACTGTATCATCGTCATAACCGGCGCAATCGATATCATTTCAGATGGTGTTCGAACAATGCAGGTCAAAAATGGTTGTGCTGCAATGCGCCATGTTACTGGTACTGGTTGTATGTTAGATTCTCTAATTGCTAGTTTTTGTGGTGGTTATTCCGATGATTTTTTTGAAGCAGCCGTAAGTAGCGTGATTGCCATGGGAGTTGCTGGTGAATTAGCTTTTGAAAAGGCAAAAACCAACGGAACAGGTAGTTTACGTACTCATTTAATAGATGAAATAAGTAAACTAACGGATCAAACCTTATCAGAACGAGGTGACTATATTGCATTCGATGATTGATTACCGGCTCTACCTAGTAACAGATCCACTACTCTTGTTCACTACCAATACACTGTTGGAAGCTGTCTCACAAGCACTTGAAGGAGGCGTTACTGCTGTCCAACTCCGAGAAAAACAGTTAGATTCTAGAAAGTTTTACGAAGAAGCCATACAGATAAAGCGATTAACCAAAAGATATAACGTTCCCTTGATCATCAATGACCGCCTTGATATTGCTCTGGCATGTGATGCAGACGGTCTCCATATAGGTCAAAATGACTTACCTATAAATATAGCTCGTAAGCATCTTGGACCAGATAAACTAATCGGTGTTTCAGTACAAACGGTTGAAGAAGCCATCGAAGCAGAAAAAAATGGTGCGGATTATCTAGGAGTCGGTGCAATGTTTCCTACAGATACCAAACCAGATGCAATACATGTCACAACTGAAGAATTAGAAAAAATCTGTGCGCAAATCTCGCTTCCAATCATTGTGATCGGTGGAATCAATCAGCAAACAATCCCAGCTTTTCACTCACTTCCCATTCAAGGTTTTGCTGTCGTATCTGCTATTTTGTCAAAGAAAGATATCAAAAAAGCCAGTCAGGAACTTTTAGGATTGATTGATCAGACGATTGGGAGGTAAATCAATGTCATTTTCAAAAAATTTAAAAATCGAAGCTTATGACAGCTGGGAAAAAGGATTTAATCATCCATTTATTCAAGAATTAGGAAAAGGTATTCTTGCTAAAAAGACATTTCAATTTTATTTACTACAAGATTACTTGTATTTATTTGAATATGCTAAAGTATTCGCATTAGCTGCCACCAAATCAGACAATGAACATCAATTGTTTCATTTTGTGGAAGCACAATACAGTATTCTAGCAACAGAACTTGACTTACATCGCCAATATATGTTGGATTATGCTATTGAAAAAGAAGAATTTAAGACCGTACAACCTTCTTTTTACAATCGCTCTTATACAACAAATATGCTAGCAATCGGCCATAGTGGAGGTGTCGCTGAAATCATCGCAGCTATCCTTCCCTGTGCTTGGACCTATTACGATTATGCGAGTCGTTTAAAAAAACGATATCAATCGAGTTTAGAAAAGAACCCCTATCGCTCCTGGATTGATTTATATGCAGATCCTAGTTTTGAAAAATCATTTGAGTGGATGTTTGACCTGTTGGATGAATTAGTCGAAATGAAAAGTGCGAAAGACCAACAAAAAATAAAACAAATTTTTATATCAAGTTTGGAATTTGAGTATCTTTTTTGGGAAATGTCTTATCATGAAGAAATGAATCTGATTCCATTATCAGAATAAATTGTATAGTGATCTCAGTAGACAACTTCTTCTGCTTTCATTTAAAGCAGATCTAGTAAAACATGTTAAGTCTAGGACACTCACCTTTTAGTCTCTAGACCAGACGAACACTCAATCATTGTAGGACGGATAGAGTATTCTATCCGTCCTAATTCTTTTATAAAAAACTACTACACTACCGCTAAGATGAAGTTATTCAACCCATCAATCTGAAAGAACTTATTTGATCACGCCAAACTACTAAGTAAAATTGTGTATGTCTTTTACTGCTTTGAGAATAACCGTTTGTCTAGTCCTCATCGGTGATTGCACTCATTCGACATAAAAAATAGTAATCTCTCTATAAAATTAACTGACGAAAATATAATCATAAAAAAGCACAAATTCTTTATTGAACCAAATAGAATTTTCTCATAAACTCACATTCCTAAGTCACACATTGCGTCTTTTAACCAAGGATGTAAAACGAAAATATCCGTTAAAGCCCATTCAATATAGGTTTTACACCCTTGATCTAAAGAGATGTCTAAAGCTTTGTTCAATTGTTTTAAATAAGGAGCACTATGGTCTCTATCCCATTTAATCTTATCTGCAATGAAAACAACTTTATCTAAACTAGAAGCATTTTTTTTAAGCGTTGTATGACATTCAATAGCTGATAATATTTCTCTATCCTTGATATTGAATAGTTCTTTTGCTATACATACTGATTGTTTTTGGTGGAGAATCATAGGTAGTTTCTCTTCTTCTTTTAGAACTTCCTCCCCTAAACTCTTTTGTAGTTCTATCCTTTCATCATCAGGAATGACTACGCTAATATCATGTAACAAACCAGCAAGATAGGCTTTATCTTTTGGTACGTTAAATTTTTCTGCAAGTTCTTTCGCCTTGTTGGCTACTTCATACGAGTGAAAGACGGTTTTATCTTTCCCATAATAATTCAAAAATTCTCTGACTTGTATTTCAATATTTTTAGAACTAAAGGGTATCTTATACTCAATAATATTCTTCATTTTAACTCACCTTCCAATGAATGCCTTTACATTATTATGTATTAATAAGGTCAAAAATAAAGTTCAACAATCATTCCATCCTCTGATAGTTTTGCTCCTTTTAGCTTTTCGATTCCCATGGACCAGGGTACAACGAATAAAATCATCAAATCAATCTAAGTGCGTTTTGATTTCTTACTGTCTGACTTATTCCTATCAGATAACAAACCATAAGTGGCATAAGCAGGAATTACTACAGCTAAGAACATTTTAACGAGAAACTTAAAAACTTTCATATGATTCACCATCCTTTATATGTTACTCATACTTTATCATACTACCTATTAATAACCCAGCTATCACAGGTGATCGTTTATCCTTAGAGACTAACTACTTCTTACTTCTTCCTCATTATTTCATACCATAGTTTATGGTTTTCGAAATTTTTATCATTTCAAACGACGAATCATTATCTGTCCTGGTAATACTATTTTAACCAAATAAAAAGAACAGAAAGAAATTTTCTTCTTTCTGTCCAAATGATTCTAAGATTTCTCTTTACCAACATCATTTGACAAAGAGATCAAAAAGAAAACCCCTAATGTAAGATCCATTAGAAGTTCTATGATACCCGAAGGCTGGGGTTTAGCTAGAACCCTGATTATTTTAATTAGATGATTACCCATCTCGTATTTTCTTAGTTCAGTTTAACTAGATGATTTATTTCAAAACAAGATTGCTGACTTAAATCCTAATTCAGCATAATCAAACAAATATGCTGCATCAATTCATCTCACATTTTAATTTTGTAAAAAATTGATATTTGTTTCACAATTTTATTGTAAAATAAAACAATGCTTATTGGAACAAACACCCCTAACATCAAGCGGAATAATCCATTTATAGGTGTTATTTCGCCATGCCTCATATTAAAAATTTGAATAGGTATCATATGAAACAAGAATATATTCTTACTATAGGAGTTTAAATTTTCAAAACTTTTGATTTTACTTTTAGAAATAACCAGCAGTCCATACAAACTAAAAATAAAAGGGATTGTGAAATACATAAAATTCTTATCGTTTCCTTGATTATAAAATGTGATTATCCCTTCGACTCCTCCTAAAAAACACGCAGCGACTAGTCCATATATTAATAACTTTCGATGCTTTTCTAAATTATGTACATTATCAGCCAAAACAAATCCTATGGAAATAAAGAGTGGACTAAAGAATAACCCATTTCTTGTAGTAAAAAAAATATTAAAGTATTTTTCCATAACTGATATGACCATTGGATTTGATATAAATAAGGAATACGTTTCAAGGGAACCAACAGAAAAAAATAAAAAACAAACCAGAAAAACCCATTTATATCTAAATCTTTGAAACATATATTTAACTATAGCTAATGAACTTATCAAAGCAGGAAAATACCATAAGTGATAGAAGCTTCCAGTATATAGGAAACTAACTACCAATGCCAATAATATTGACCATAAATTCCACTGAATATCAACTGTATCTTGTAACAGTTGAACACCAAACGGAATGTACAACAAAAACACTATAGTATATAGACGTACTATTCTTCTTAGCCACATCTTCGAATAGCCTTCCCTCTTACTATTTATCCGAAAGAAATATGCATTATTTACAAAAAAGAATGGAACAGCAATACGACAAAACATACTTTTTAGAAAAAAATGCACTATCGGGTGATTAGTAATGGTTCCACAATGAATAACAACAACACAAATCGTTGCAATAAACTGAGCAATAAATAGTTTTTGATTCTTATTATCCATAATCCCTCCAACAAGCAAATTTGACTTTAATAGGCTAGAAATAAAAATAGAATATGTACCAAAAAAAAATTGGAGATAATTAACTCTAACATCTATATTTTCTCTTTCCTTTTTACTTTCTTAAATCCACAATACTATATTAATTATAGTATTGATCAATGTAAAAAACATTAGACTAAAGTCCAATTCATTTAATTCATAATTGTATAGAGCGGGAGCAATTTTAAACTATTGAGGTATTCAAAAAAACAATAGATAGATCCCTATTTTTTTAAAATTAGATGATTACCATTATTGTATTTTCTTGGCTCAGTTTGATTAGATGAATTATTTCAAACACAGATGAGTGGGTAAAAACGACTTTCACTATACCTAGAAGCCAGAAAAATCATAGGTTATCTAACGTTTCAATCCCTGTAGAACCCTCACCCATGATAATGACCATTTTCTGCTCTTTGCAGTAGCGATAGCAACTCATAAAAATCATCAGATAGAAAAACTTTTTCTTCATCTTCATTACCTCTATTCATTTTAGCTTCTAGTACGGCAGTAGGTACGGTTCTTTTCATGATGTGGAATGATTTTCTGTATAGAGAGTAGGACAACGCTTCAAAAAGAAAATGGTTCTATAACAAAAAAATCTGGGTCAGAATGAACCTCATTCTGTCTCAGATTTTTTTACACCACGCATCAGTTCTTATTGACAAAGAGCCGAAATTTTCTTCTTTCTGCCCAAATGATTCTAAGATTTCTCTTTACCAACATCATTTAACAAAGAGACCAAAAAGAAAACCCCTAATGTAAGACACATTAGGAGTTCATTATGATACCGGCGGCCGGGGTCGAACCGGCACGCCCTTAACGGGCACTGGATTTTGAGTCCAGCGCGTCTGCCAATTCCGCCACGCCGGCGTAAAAAAACTGGGGTAGCTGGATTCGAACCAACGCATGAGGGAGTCAAAGTCCCTTGCCTTACCGCTTGGCTATACCCCAATAAGAAAGGGCGAATGATGGGAATCGAACCCACGAATGCCGGAGCCACAATCCGGTGCGTTAACCACTTCGCCACATTCGCCATTATAAACAATGTTATTTTATTTCTCAATAAAAAACTAAGATGAGTACATCTTAGTCAATACCGGCGGCCGGGGTCGAACCGGCACGCCCTCAACGGGCACTGGATTTTGAGTCCAGCGCGTCTGCCAATTCCGCCACGCCGGCAAGTTGATTTTATTAGTACTAAGGCGGTAACCGGATTTGAACCGGTGATGAAGGTTTTGCAGACCTCTGCCTTACCACTTGGCTATACCGCCATTATACTATTTTCAATCTATAAATTAAATTATAGAACTGGGGTAGCTGGATTCGAACCAACGCATGAGGGAGTCAAAGTCCCTTGCCTTACCGCTTGGCTATACCCCAATAAAGAAGGGCGAATGATGGGAATCGAACCCACGAATGCCGGAGCCACAATCCGGTGCGTTAACCACTTCGCCACATTCGCCATGGCAGGGGCAGCAGGAATTGAACCCACACTAACGGTTTTGGAGACCGCTGTTCTACCTTTAAACTATGCCCCTATGTAATGGAGGAGAGTGGATTCGAACCACTGAACCCTAAGGAACGGATTTACAGTCCGTCGCGTTTAGCCACTTCGCTACTCCTCCATGGTGGCGCGGGACAGAATCGAACTGCCGACACACGGAGCTTCAATCCGTTGCTCTACCAACTGAGCTACCGCGCCAAATTTTAAAATGTATTAATTGAAAAAGAATGACGGTTCCGACGGGAATCGAACCCGCGATCTCCTGCGTGACAGGCAGGCATGTTAACCCCTACACCACGGAACCAGTTCATTATGGAGGTTAACGGGATCGAACCGCTGACCCTCTGCTTGTAAGGCAGATGCTCTCCCAGCTGAGCTAAACCTCCATTTTTCAATTAATGACCCGTACGGGACTCGAACCCGTGTTACCGCCGTGAAAGGGCGGTGTCTTAACCGCTTGACCAACGGGCCAGGAAAATGCTACGGAGAGTAAGGGATTCGAACCCTTGAGACAGCGTGAACCATCTACATGATTTCCAATCATGCTCCTTCGGCCTCTCGGACAACTCTCCAGAGTGAAAGAAGCTCATTACTCTTTCTCATAAATGAGAACTCCGGCAGTAGGACTCGAACCTACGACATCATGATTAACAGTCATGCGCTACTACCAACTGAGCTATGCCGGAATCACCTTGTTCGTTTTTTACAACGAACACACACATAAGATAATCTTACGGGG